>JAFUMY010000112.1 GCA_017482415.1 Clostridia bacterium | reverse complement strand
AATCGTTAAGACGGAGTTTGATCTTCGTCCGTACAACATCATCAAAACCTTGGATTTGAGAAAGCCCGTATTCGCGGCAACCGCTGCTTACGGACATTTCGGAAGAGAGGGTTTTGCTTGGGAAAGAACGGACAAAACGGACGCTTTAAAGAAGTATCTTTAATCAATTAAAAAAATGAATGGGATTTACGCCGTGCGGAAAATGGACCGCACGGCGTAATTTTTACTCGAAATATGTCAAAAATTAAGAAGTTTAGCTTTTTAATATAAAAAAGCAAAAAATATATTGACATTGACAAAACATGGTGCTATAATATTCTATCATACTATAAGTAAAGCATCGATATCGAAAACAGCTATGAAGCAGTAAATAGCAATCAGTTTTATCGATTGTAAAACTTATTTATTTTTTTTCCACGCGCGCGATACACTTTATATTCTATTTTACGCGTGGCAGCCCATGGGCTATTTGCTGTTTTACAGCAAATAAAGAATTTATTTGGTTTAAATTTTATAAGTATAATAAAAGTATAATAAAAAAGGAGAGGTATTATGAGCAAATTGAATGTGATAAAAAGTGTTGAAAATGCTCGTAACTACGAGGAACTGAAGCTGGATGTAATCCGCTTTGAAGCAGAGGACGTCGTCACGGTAAGCCCTCCGGGCGAACAGTGGCCGGGCGAAGACTGGGGACAATAAGGAGGTAAGGTATGAAAACGTTGAGTATGAAAAAGCTTAAAGTAATCGTACTGTCGTGCCTGCTTTTCTTGGCGACCTTTTTTGGGCTTGCCATGTGGAAGCTGGATTCTAAGACGGCGAGCGCAAACGTAACCTTGAACCCCGACACGTATAAAACGGCGGGCGGTTCCGTGCGTCTTTTTAACGACGAGGGGGACGTGTACAGTCAAAGAAAGGGTATTCGTTTCCATATTCTTTTGGAAAAATCCCTGTATGAAACGTACAGCGCGAATGAAAATTTCGTATCCTATACGGTCGTATTGCCTAAGAGTATTTTAGGCACGGCGGAGCTTGGCTACGATACTCCGAAAGCGGTAAAGATTAACACGACGGAGTATTGGCAGGAATACGACAAGGATACGTCCTTTATGGAATCTATCGCTTACATATACGATCTTCCTGCGACGAAGCACGCAACCGATCTTTGCTTTATGGGCGTGTTCTCGACGGACGGCGGTTCGACCTGGAACAAAACGGACGTAGGCGTGAAGAGCATGGCGTACGTTGCAAAAGCGGCGCGCGACGATGCAAATGCAAACTGGAACGATACGCAAGAAACGGCGTTAAACTACTATATTCCTAAGTACCAATACACCTACCAGGTAGGCAGTGCAAAAACGACGGAAACCGTTGAATACGGCGACGCGTTGAATATTCCTACGCTTGCGGAAAACACGTCTTGGTGGTATGAAGAGGGCAACGGCGAGGTTGCGCCTCCTACGGCGGCTACGTTTGAAAACTTAGGCGGTGCGGAAACGACGAAAATTCAGCTCACTTCGACAACAACCAGTCAATTCGTTTTGACGGGCGTTAATTATACGGAAACAGGCTTTAAGGTATGGGCTACGCTTTCCGCGAAAAACTTTGGTCACGGTACGACGCTCAGCCCTGAAAACGTTGATATGGTCAAGGGCGATGGCACGGTTGTAGAAGCGAAGACGGTTACGGTAGAAGTTGTAAATATCAATGAGAATGCGGCGACGGATGAGGCTAAATATGCCGATGCGAAATCGCAGCTTGTTATCAGCTTTGATTATGACCAAATTTCTAACGGCGATACGTTGACGATTTTGAAGAGCTCGCAGTTCTATTACAACGGTTGCTTGTACGAGTTGGGTACCGATTACACCTTCGAATACAACAACGCAAACTGGCAGCTTCCTCTTGGTGAAATCCATCTCGGAGACATTGCTACAATTGTGAATTATACGGAAGGTCCTGAAAATGATAAGGAATATAATATTCGTGTTACTTTCCGTAGCGATTTCTTAATCAACGGCGGTGCAACGCTGGAAAAGGCAGACGGCTGCACGAAGGAAAGCAGTATTTATATTACGCGTTTTATAGGTGGTAGCGTGGATTATATCACCACCGGTTATTATTATTGGAACCAAGGCGCTAATAAAATCCTTGAACTTCCTCAAACCAACGATCTTTGGGGCGAAGAAGACGGCGACGTTTTGACGATTGAAGCAGGTACGAAGCTGGTACAAAACAACGGCTACTATGTATTTGCAGAAACGATTACGGCAACGTATAGCGGTGGTGTCGATTGGGTCTTCTCGTTTGATGAGCATAATATCACCGCGGGGGAATTTAAGACTGCAAGTACGCGAACGGAAATCGATAAAGATGGTAACGAACAGATTTATATTGACGTTACGACGAACACCCGTTGGGCGGATAGGACGGTCAAGGTTGTACTCAATGACGGCAAGTTGACATATCACAATACCGACAACGTAACGGAGCTCAATCCCGATAAGATATACTACCACGGCGAAACGGCAGCAAACGGCACGCAATATTCGCTGCTGCGTATCTATTTGGACAAAATGAGCGTAACGGGGGACTGGGTAACCATCCCTGCTAATACAGAATTCTGGGTGGGCGATCAGATTTATAGATTGACGGAAGACGTTATTTCTTATTACGTGTATGAACCCGAAGTTGGCTCTGGTCAATGGATCACGAATCCCGAGGTTAAGGACATTTCGGGAGCGGATATCCTTTCGATGAGATTTAACACGGACGATAATGGTCAAACCTATTCCATTCGTTATACGACGAAGGAAAGCTGGTCGGATTACGGTTGGAATCGTGTTATCGTAGACGATACCTTCATTGACGGCGAAGGCGTTGTCTGTCATGGTACGAATTATTCAAAATTCTTCTATCACGGCGCAGGGAATAATCTGTTTGAAATCCAAGGCGTAAACTTTGGTGCGGCAGGTGGCTCTGTAACCATTAAGGCGGGCACGTATTTGTGGCTCTTGAATAACAGCAATCTTTCGTTTGAGGGCGCTTACCGTGTTACAGAAGATTTGTCGATTAGCGTTTCCGGCTCGAACGGCTCACCTGTTTATAAGGACGCCAACCTTGGAACGATTTGCAAGAGCGATATTGCGAGCTTCAGACACGACGGTTCGCATAGCGGTGAAATTCGTATTTCCTTGAACGGTGCGCTGATTCAAGGCGTATACGGTTTTGCGGACGTAGACGGCACGGCTACCTTAAACGGCTCGGCTACGACCAGTGGCTTCGTATATGGGTACAAGGAAGGCGTATATACAGGCAATACCATTCTTGCGTTTACAGGCGAGGATTTTGGAAAAGCATTCCAGGCAACGGCGGTGGGCGATAAGCTTTCGGTTGCGGAAGGTACGAAGCTTTGGCTTAGAGATGGCGCGGGTTACGTATTGATTGGCGATACGTGGAATTACGTTTGGAACGGCTCTACGTACGTAGACCGCGAGGCGACCTATGCGGTAAGCTTCAATGTGGCGAATGCAAAAATTACCGTAGACGACGAGGAGGTTACAAACGTAGCAGTTCAAGCGGGCGATCGCGTAACCTTCAAGATTACCCCGAACGCAGGCTGCGAACTTTTGTCGGTAACGGGCGCAACGCAGAATCCTGACGGCTCGTATACGACCGATTATATCTTCAGCGGTACGACGGTTACGGTCAATGCGGCGGCTTACATTGATTTGGGCCTGAACTGTGTAAGCGGTATTAGCCGCTATAAGGAAGGTGTATATACGGGCGTTCGTATCAATCTGAATGAATCGGCGGTTGCAGGGCTTAACAATATCAGCGGTGGACACTATGGCATGGCTGTGAGCGGTGAAATGTCGTTGCTTGTCGGCGGCGTTGACGCAAACTTCGATGCTTCTGGTGCATTCAACTACTTTGGGGCTGAACACGGCTCGTTGTTAGAGCTTCGTTTTGATACGACGAATCTGGAAGCAGGGGATATGTTCACAATCAAAGCGGGCACGATATTCTCGCATTCGAATATCCCTTATAAGCTCAGATTCACCGTAGACGTTATGGGTATTTATAATGGTGCTGAATGGAAGCCCGTTCTTAACCCTACGAAAGTGGGCGAGTTGAATTGGAGCACAATCCATAGAATTGCAAGCTATTCTGACGTAAACAATGGCGTTCCGCAAAACTATACGATTCGTATGAGCTTAACGGAGGAGCTGTTTGGCGGCTCGACAAGCTATCAGGTAGTAGTCGGCGGTAACGTTTATTTGAACGGCATGGCTTATACGGGTGCTTGGGCATACCACGGTAACGGCAACAAGATTTTGCAGTTGTCGAACTGGAACTATGAGGCAGGCGACGTACTCGAGATTGAGGCTGGTGCGAAGATTTATATGGGCTCCTCGTACTATGAAGTAACGGAGACGTTGACGGCGCTTTGCACCGCAAACGGAAACGGCGCTACGTGGAACTGGGTAAGAGAGTCCACGCCGAAGCTTGGCGAAATCGATTGGTCGACGGTAGGCAATATTACAAGCTTCTCCGATTTAAAGGACGGAGTGGCGCAGAATTATATGATTCGTATATTCTTGACTGAGGCATTGTTCAATGGCGCACAACAGAACCATACGATATTTGCGTTAGACGGCGTAACGCTGAACGGCAATGCATACGTAGGTACTTGGACATACCACGGCGGCGTCAATAAGATTTTGCAGATTGACACGTGGAACTATAAGAGTGGCGACGTATTGGTGATTGCGGCAGGCACGAAGATCTGTACTTCGACAGGCTATTACGAGGTAACGAAGACCTTGACGGCAACCTGTTCGGCAGACGGCACCGGCGCAACGTGGAACTTTACGGTTTCCTAAAAACGATAAAATCCTCTTACGGAAATTTCCGTAAGAGGATTTTTTGTGGTGAAGTTTGTCTTTTAGACAAGTGAAGTTCACTTCGTGAGTGAAGTTTGGGCTATGCCCAAGTGAAGTTTTTACTTCGTAAAAGATATGGCTGTTATTTATACGTAAAAACCGTTTTAAATAAAGCCTAAACTAAGCTTGCCGATTAGGCAAGCTTAACTTCACTGTTCGCGCAACGAACAACTTCACTTGCTTTCAGCAAACTTCACTTGTCTAAAGGACAAACTTCACCTATAATAGACTTGATGATAAAAAACCTTTCCAATTCACAAAAAAAACGGACCCTTCCAAAAGAGTCCGTTTTTTCAGTTCATTACAACAGCACTACGCCTTTTTCTGCACAGGTACGTCGGGTTTGTTCATCCCAAAGGGAAACCTGTACTTCGCCGATATGCGCTTTTCCAAGCAACAGCATGGAAAGCCTTGATTGCCCGATACCGCCGCCCATTGTAAGAGGTAATTTTCCTGCCAAAAGTGCCTTATGGAAGGGGAGTGCTCTGCGCTCGTCTAAGCCCGATTTTTTCAGCTGTTCATCTAAGGCTTTTTCGTCAACTCGAATACCCATGGACGAGATCTCCATCGCACAGCCGAGTACGTCGTCCCAGAACAAGATATCACCGTTTAAGCTCCAATCGTCGTAGTCGGGGGCTCGCGAATCGTGCGGCTTTCCCGATTTCAGTTTATCGCCAATCTGCATAATAAATACCGTTTTATGCTCTTTCACAATGGCGTTTTCGCGTTCCTTAGAGGAAAGCTCGGGGTATAAATCTTCAAGCTCCTGTGAGGTGATAAATTTCACGGTACGTGTCAGCTCAACACCGATTTGCGGATACCGACAGCGCAGAAAATCGAGGGTGTCGCATATCGCGCCGACAATGCCCCGTACTACGTTTTTAAGATATTCGACGTTTCGAGTTTCAGGGGTGATAATCTTTTCCCAGTCCCACTGATCGGTGTACACCGAATGCAGGTTATCCATTTCCTCGTCACGGCGGATTGCGTTCATGTCCGTATACAAGCCCTCGCCTGCGGAAAAGCCGTAAACAGAGAGCGCCATACGCTTCCATTTTGCGAGCGAATGCACCACGACTGCATCCTTCCCCGTCTCCTTTAAATCGAAACGAACGGGGCGTTCCGTGCCGCTTAAATCGTCGTTTAAACCTGTCGTAGGGTCAACGAAGAGGGGGGCAGATACGCGTTTAAGGTTCAAAACGAGGCAAAGCCGCTCTTCAAAAGTGCGCTTCAATAGCCCGATCGCCGTCTGCGTATCGTATAAGCCCAAAGCCGATTCGTAACCCTTTGGAATATATACCTTACTCATGATTTTTAACACCTTTTCGTGAATTTATCATAGTATAGCATATTATCCGTAGCTTTGTCAACGATATTTTAAATTGAATCGATATTTTCAATCGGGAGAATGAATAAGAGGTTTGTTTAGCAAATATCGCTAAAATTTCACAAAAGAATTTCCCTTTCGCGCTTGACACCTGCGTGTGCGTGTGATATAATAATGAATAGAAGCGAGAAACGCTTTTTTTGCTTTTTACGGAGGACTGTTACCGAAAAAGTAAAAAGAAAAATGGAGGTATAACTCAGTGAAGAAATGGCTCAAAAAAGCACTCGTTGCCCTTTCTTGTGTGACGCTTGGCACGACGTTGATGTTCGGCTTTGCGGCATGTAAGGACGACGAGGAAAGTTCCAGCGGTAAAAAAGACTCGTCTACGACGGCTTGTACGCACGTATGGAATGAAGGCACAGTGCAAACGGCGGCAACCTGTACAACGGACGGTAGCATGCTGTACACCTGTACGAAGTGTAGCGAAACGAAGACGGAAAAAATCGCAGGCGGACACAAGTACAACACGACGGTTGTCGAAGCGACTTGTCTTTCGGACGGCTACACGCTGAACACCTGTTCGGTTTGCGGTACGACCCAGAAGACGAACGTAACGAAGGCGGGCGATCACAACTATCAAGAAACGGTTGTAGCAGCGACCTGTACAACGGACGGTATGACGACGTATACCTGTAAAGGCTGCGGCGACAGCTATCGTAACGTCACGGCGCGCGCGACCGGTCACAACACCGATGGCTGCACGTGGACGACGGAAGAAGTGCAAATTGCGCCTTGCACCTATCAAGGTATTGAAACAACAAAATGTAAGTCTTGCGGCGAGTCTATTGTGGTTGTTGTAAGCGAATACCAAAAACATGCAAACACGCATGTTACCACTATGGCAGCTACTTGTACGACAGTCGGTACAAAAATGATTGAATGTAATGATTGCGGCGAAAGAATTACCGAAGAAATCGCAATCAATCCCAATGCGCATGATTGGCAGGTTAGCGGTACGAATAACGGCTTGACGAGCTATAGCTGTCAGCACATCGGTTGTACAGAAACCAAGACTGTATTCTCTGCAAAGACGCAGACCTCGGCTACCGTTCCTTCCTCGGCAATTCAGGATGCAGGCGAGGTAGAGCTTCAAAACGCAGCGATTAAGATGGACGAGGCTGTTAAGAATCAGCTCGGCAGCGCAGACGTTAATCTTTCGGTTGAAGAAGCGGACGTTTCGGGAATTATTGATAACGAAACGGCAAACAAGCTTGGCAATAACCCTGTATACAACTTCAATATGTCGAACGCAAGCGGCCCGATTAAGAATTTCAACGGCGAGCTTACCGTAACCGTTCCTTATACGCTTGAATACGGTATGGACCCCGATGAGGTCAGCGTTTATTACATAAACGATGAGGGTAAAGTAACGGCAATGCCTGCTACCTATTCCGAGGTAAACGGCGAAGGCTTTGCTACCTTCACCACCAACCATTTCTCGTATTATACGGTTATCCGTTTGACGGCGGCAGAACGCTGTGCAGCATACGGGCATACCTATAAAACGACGGTGGTTGATCCTGCATGTAATCAGCAGGGCTACACGGTAAAGACCTGTCTTGTTTGTAAGAAGGTTGAGCCCCGCACGAACTTCACGCCCGCGCTTTCGCATAACTATTCGTCGGCGGTCGTTGCGGCTACCTGTACGGAAATGGGCTATACCGTATATACCTGTTCGCTCTGTAACGACAAATACGTTTCCGATTACACGGCAAAGGTTGCGCATAAGTATGAAGATAGCGTAACCGCACCTACCTGTACGGCAAACGGTTATACGACGCATACCTGTACGGTATGTAATTCGTCCTACACCGACAGCGAAACGGACGCAAAGGGCCACACCTATGCGAACGGCGCTTGCAGCGTTTGCGGTCGTAAGGACCCCAATGCGGCGACCAATAACTTCTACTGGAATATGGTAGAAAGCCTTGCGTTGGTAGAAACCTATTATCTTGAAGTAAGCGGCTTGAACATCGAAATGGTGAATACCTATTCGAACGGTGACAAGCAGAACATAACCTATAAAATGTCCCTTGCACAGGTACAAATCGGATTCGACGAAACGGGTATCGTAGGCAAAGGCGAGGGTACCATGGTCATGACGAACGAAGAAACGGGCAAATCCCCGTCCTCGGATAACGCTTCCGGCGTTATGAAATTCGTATTCCGTGACGGTATGATTTACGCATACACAAAGGCAACGGAAACAATGGGCGCTGCTTACGAACAGTATATGGTTGTTCCTCAATCGTATATGTTCGATATGGAAGAAGATGAATTCCCTGCGTTTATTCAAATGATGAGCGGCAACGTTGCAGAAATCGGCGGTTTGCTTTCGGGCTTTGGCGCAGGCGAAAACAGCCGTATGAACAACGTCCTGAAAACGGTCATTGAATATTGTTTCACCAAGACCGAAACGGAAAACGGCTATATGTTCACGTTGAATGCAGACCGCGCGCTTGAAATGTACAATGCGATTAAGAACAACACGGTTGATAAGCTTTTCGACCTCGTGTTCGGCGAAGGTGCGTTTGCGGCAACGCAGAGCTTCCTTGTAGCTTCCGTTGATAAGACGGTTGCCCAGTTTGAAGCGGACGTTAAGACCGAGCTTGCAGCATGGGGTATCAATATTGATACGGTATATACCTTTATCAACAAATATGCCGGCATGATGGGTAACATGGGCGGCGGCTCTGTTGGCGGCAACGCTAGCAGCAACAGTAGTATGCCCAGTCAAGGTATTCAGGGAGGCGTGAAGCCTATGGCGGCAAACGAAGCTCCCGAAGCATTCGACATCAAAGCGACGATCGCGGAAATGGGCAACGTGAAGATTTCCGAGGTCCTCGACGAGATGCTTAGCGAAGTGGTAGAGGAAGCGATTGATTATAAAGCGATGATCAATGAGTGCGCTGAACAGCTCAAAGCGATGAAGATTTTTGATATGGCAGAGCTTTCGGACGGCGAAATTGCAGATATTCAAGCGACGATTGAAGACGTAACGAAGGCACTTCGTAACAACCCTGTAACCTTCACGACGGATAAATCGGGTGCGCTCCTTTCCTTCGGCGCGAAGCTTACTGATTTCGTTCCCGTAGACAATACGGGCAAGACGCTTGGTCAGGACGGTGTTTACACCCTTTACGACGTGAAGATTAACGGCGAATTTAAGTTCGTTGCAGACGGTACGTATGCAGGCGTATACGAAGACGTAGTTGCAAAGGCAGAAGCTGCAAAGAAAGCATATCAGTTCACGGAAGGCTTCGAAACGGATAACTATAACGTTTACGTAGTAGACGGCAAGACCTATCTTTGGTACTTTGGCGGCGATTCGTCCGACGATTACTACTATGATGAAGAATGGTACCTTTCCGACTACGACATCGAAAACGTTTACGGCACGGAAACCTATAACGGCAAGACTTGCACGAAGGCAAGAATTCGTCTCACCAACCTCTATATGATGAGAGATAGCGACGTTGATTTCATGGCGTCCACCGATTGTCACGGTTGGTTGATTTCGGAAGGCTACTGGCGCGGCTACTACGGCTACTGCGATGCATGGATTGATGCAGACGGTAACGTGGTTGGCACGGAAAACGTACTCGTTCAAGATTGGAATCAGAGCCGTTACTTTACCCTTGCATACAACGCGGCGACCGGCGAATACGCTTCGGGTACGCAGCATTGCTACAAGCTGGTTGAAACGAAGAAAGGCGAAGGCTGTGCATACACCTATGAAATCTACGAATGTACCGTTTGCGGCGCACGTACCGCACAGTACGTAGACGGCGGACATAACACCCAGATGTATTACGAGCTCGCTCCCGGCTCCACGAGCTGTGAGGACGGTGTATACATGTATTGGAAGTGCGTAGATTGCGACAGAATCACCTCTTTCCATAAAGAATATTATCATAATACCTATCGCCACGAATACGTAATTGAAGACGTCAGCGAAGAGTGCGGTGATATGGTTGTCGTATGGTATGAATGCGCTTGCGGTGCAGAAAAGTATATTGATCATTGGCAAGGCAACGGAAGCAATATGCATTATTTTAACAATTCGGATAGGCAGTATATCGTTGACGAGCATACGCATAGAAATTATATCGAAACGTACACCTGCTCGCTTGAGCTTTGTCAGTACAAGTACACGGTAGAATGCGATTGGAATTATAGCTACAATGGCACGGAGGACGGCTGTCAGGTATGGTCTACCTACACCTACCGTTTCTTCGATAAGGCAGGCAACGTAGCGCTTACGTTGGTGGATAACGAAGGACCGTATAACCGCCATTATTACGACACGTATTCTTCTACGGAATACAGCAATAAGTACGGTACAGGTTGGGAAACGAAATGGACCTGCCAGCACTGCGGTACGGTTACCTCTTGGTCTCGTAATACTTATGATGAACATGGTAGACAGACCTATTATGAGGACGTGTTGGGTACTTACGGTTGGTACAGAGAATACGACGAGTATTGCACGTACATGCAATATGACCTTAAAACGGGCGAGTATGAAACGAGCGGTACGAACCATAACTACCAATATGTAAGCGGTAAGGATGGCGATTCCTGCACGCAGTACTATTACGAGGGTAGAATTTGCAGCGTGTGCGGAGATGAAGACGGCTACTACCGCGCGCCTGATGAGCATTGGTGGGCTAACCACGACGACGGACACAACTGGTACTATAACGGTGACCATTACTATTGCGGACACTGCGGAACGGAAAGCTCCACGGGCTCGGATGCAATCATTTCCCTTGAGGATATGGTAGAAGACGGCGTGCTTAAGGTGGGTTACTATAACTACCGTGAATGGAGAGCCGTTCAAGGTCAGGATAGCCTTGTGCTTGTCGACATCGTTTTGAACTACGATTACAACAGCACGGAGCGTATTACCATCACGGCGGACGATTTGTACACGAAGGTGGTAACGAGCCCTGAAAACGAATGGAAGGGCGACCACTGCTACGAGCATAACCGTGAAAGCGGTATCGTAACCGTGAACATGGACGTTTTGAAGGCGTGCATTGCAGAGTTGGGAATCGAGGTAGAAAACGTTGCCGTAATCTTCAGCGTTGAAGAAAGAACGATTGTTGAAGGCGGCGAGGCTACGTGGCTTGAAATGGCGTTGACCTTCGATGCTTCGGAGCTTGCGCTCTAATAAAAACCGAATAGGTAACGGAAGCCGAGAGGATTATTCCTCTCGGCTTCTTGCCTTTTAGGTGAAATTTGGGCTGCGCCTAAGTGAAGTTCATTTTGTGAGTGAAGTTGCGCTGTTAGCGCAGTGAAGTTTTTACTTCGTAAAAATTATGGCTGTTATTTATACGTAAAACCGTTTTAAATAAAGCCTTAACTAAGCTTGCCTTAAAAGCAAGCTTAACTTCACTGTTTGCGTAGCAAACAACTTCACTTGGCTAATAAGCCAAACTTCACTTTTGCTTTAGCAAAAACTTCACTTATCTTTTAAAATTCTGTCTCAAAACTCGCAAAAGCGGTTATATATCTATCGTAGGTTTACAAATTAAACAAGGGAAAGGCGTAGCTTGCGATATTTTTTAAAAAAACGAGGCGAAAATGCTTGGAGTTTCCTTTTAAATATTGTATAATATAAAGTGATGGTAAATTGCCTAAATATGCCTATTTGGTCTTGATAGGCTTAGGCAAACGAGACAAGAAAAAATAAATCTATCGGAGTTTTTCTAATGGGATTGATTAAATATTTAATGAGCGGTGACGGAAGAAAAAGCTTGAAAAAGCTGAATAAAATGGCGGATATGGTAGAGGCGTTAGAGCCGAAGTACCAAGCCATGGACGACGAAACGCTCAAAGCGCAGACGGGGATTTTAAAAGAACGTCTTCAAAACGGCGAAACGCTGGACGATATTTTATACGACGCATTTGCGGCGCTCCGCGAAGCGGGTAAGCGCGTACTGGGTATGCGTCATTTCCGCGTACAGATTATCGGCGGTATCTGTTTGCATCAGGGGCGTATCGCAGAAATGCGTACAGGTGAAGGTAAAACCCTCGTTTCCACCCTGCCTGCCTATTTAAACGCTTTGACAGGCAAGAGCGTGCATATCGTTACGGTAAACGATTACCTTGCAAAGCGTGACGCGGAATGGATGGGGAAAGTCCATAAATTCATGGGGCTCACCGTCGGCGTTGTTGTTCCCGGTATGGAGGACGACGAAAAACGTGACGCGTATAAGTGTGATATCGTATACGGTACGAACAACGAGTTCGGTTTCGATTACCTTAGAGATAACCTTAAAACTGATTTAAATAAAATGGTACAAAGGGATTTGACCTTTGCAATCGTCGACGAAGTCGACTCCATTTTGATTGACGAAGCGAGAACGCCTTTGATTATTTCCGGTAAAGGTGAAAAATCCTCCGATTTGTATTTGCAGGTGGATAAGCTTGTTCGCACCTTCTCGGGTGGTTTCGACGACGAGCTGAAAGATGCGGAGGCGGCAGCTTTGGAAGCACTCCGCGCAGAGAAAAAGAACAAGAAAAAGAAGAAAATCGTCGAGGACGTAGAGGACGAAGAAGAAACGGAAGAATACGTCGACTACACCAAGATGACCTTGGAAGAACAGGCGAACTACGAAGCGGAACAGGCGGAAAAGAAAGCGGCGGCTTTGGCGGCTGCGCCCGCAGGGAAGCGTTCGCTTGCGGCGGAAAAGGATTGGGATTATATTATCAACCGTAAGGATAAAACGGTCGAGCTCACGGACAGCGGTGCAAGAAAGGCGGAAAAATTCTTCCGTATCGACAGCATTGCGGAAATCGAGCATGCAGATTTAAACCACCATATCCAACAGGCACTCAAAGCGCATAAGCTCTTTAAACTGGACGAGGACTATATCGTAAGCGACGGTGAGGTTATCATCGTCGACGAGTTCACGGGGCGTCTTATGATTGGACGTCGTTTCTCCGACGGTTTGCACCAGGCAATCGAGGCGAAGGAAGGGGTAGAGGTACGCAGTGAAAATAAGACGTACGCAACCATCACCTTCCAAAACTATTTCCGTTTGTATTCCAAGCTCTCGGGTATGACGGGTACGGCAAAGACGGAAGAAGCGGAGTTTAGAACAATTTACTCCCTTGACGTTGTGGAAATTCCCACCAACCGTCCCATTCAGCGTGTCGATCTTCCCGATATGGTATACTCGACGGTGGACGGCAAAAAGCGCGCAATCGTCAACGAGATTATGCAACGCCACGAAAGCGGTCAGCCCATTCTCGTAGGTACGTCGTCCGTAGATAAATCGGAAGAAATTTCCCGTTTGTTGAAGCGTAACGGGGTCAAACATAATATTTTGAACGCAAAGAATCACGAGCGTGAAGCAGAAATCGTTGCGCAGGCAGGTCGTTTTGGCGCGGTTACCATTTCCACGAACATGGCAGGCCGTGGTACGGACATCTTGCTTGGCGGTAACCCTGAATACCTCGCGAAGAAGCGTTTGAGAGAAGAGGGCGCAGATAAGGACGATATCGAGCTTGCAATCAGCACCTATATCACCGACGTCAGCGAGGAAATCCAAGCCCTTCGCGATAGATACCAAAAGGTATACGAATACTATAAAAAGGAAACGGACGCAGAAAAGGAAAAGGTTATCGAGGCGGGCGGTCTTTGCATCATCGGTACCGAGCGTCACGAATCCCGTCGTATCGACAACCAGCTCCGTGGCCGTTCCGGCCGTCAGGGCGACATCGGTATGTCCGTATTCTTCCTGTCCTTGGAGGACGATCTCGTGCTCCGTTTCGGTGGCGAGAGAATGAAGGCGTTGTATAACTTCTTCAAGATTGACGAGGATACCTGCTTGCAGTCCCGTATGCTTTCGCACGGCATTGAAAATGCACAGAAGAACATCGAAGGCAGAAACTTCGGTATCCGTAAAAACGTTTTGCAGTACGACGACGTCATGAACAAACAGCGTATGGTTATGTATGAAGAACGTATGAACGTTTTGAAGGGCGCGGACGTACACGAGCAGGTGTTGAAATATATCCCCGACTACGTTGCGGAAACGCTGTCTGCGGCGGTCAACGTCGAAGACATGCCCGAGCTTTGGAACGCAGAAGAGCTCAATGCGGCTTTGGAAGCAAAGCTTCTTCCCGAGGGTACGAATTACGTCACGCCCGAGCGTCTTATGAAGTGGGATTACGAGCAGGCATTGAAGAAAATTTGCAGAAAGGTCGAAAAGGAATACGAAAAGAAGATTGAAGAGCTCAAAGAACAGGGCGTAGATTTCTCGAACGTAGAAAGACGCGTACTGCTTATGACGGTTGATAGAAACTGGATTGACCATATCGACGCGATGGATCAGCTTCGTAAAGGTATCAGCCTTCGCGCTTACGGTCAGGTCGACCCGATTATTTCCTATAAGAAAGAGGGCTTCGACATGTTTGACGAGATGGTTGCGCGTATTCAGCGCACGGTCATTAGCGTGCTGTTGAAGGTGAAAATTGAAATGCGTCCTGCACCGCAGAACGTAAACGCAGCACCTGCGGCGAATAACGCGGCTGCACCTGCGGCAAGACCCGTTTCGCCTCGTCCTTTCCGTCGTCAGATGCCCGAGCCTTTATCGAATATGTCTTCGTTTAAAGCAGCGCAGAATGCACAGGCAGACAAAAAGGACAATCAATAATCAATAAGGAATTTTTATGTTCAAAGCAGACGATTACAGATTAAAAATACAAGGCATGCGCGAGATTTTGAAAGAGGCGGAATACGCCCTGGATATCGAGCATCTTCGTCCCAGACTTGCAGAGCTTGAAAAGGAACAGGAAAACCCTGACGTTTGGCAGGACCTTGAAAAATCGACTAAAATCGGCAGAGAGATTGCAGGGATTCGCAATAAAATTACGGCATATGAAAAGGGCGCAAACGCGCTTACCGATGCGGAGGACGTTATCGACCTTATCGAGGAGACCGAGGACGAGAGCTTGATTGCAGAGCTTGACGAAATGCTGGTAACGGCGGAAAAGGATATCGAAGATATGCGTATCCGCGCGATTTTGAAAGGGCCTTACGACAATCATAACGCCATGCTTGCGCTTCATGCAGGCGCAGGCGGTACGGAGGCGTGCGACTGGTGTCAGATGCTTTACCGTATGTATTGCCGTTATTGCGAAAAGAGAGGATTCAAGGTATATGAACTCGACCGTGAAGCAGGGGACGGCGCAGGCTTTAAGAGTGTGGATTTCCGCGTAGAAGGTGAAAATGCATACGGCTATTTGAAAGCGGAAATGGGGGTACACAGACTTGTGCGTATTTCCCCGTTCGACGCAAACAAACGCCGTCAAACCTCCTTCTGTTCGTTGGAGGTTATGCCCGAGGTTGAGGACGACAACGAAGTAGAAATCAACGACGACGATATCCGTATCGATATTTACCATTCGGGCGGCGCAGGCGGTCAAAACGTAAACAAGGTTGCCTCTGCCGTGCGTATCACCCATTTCCCTACGGGGATTGTGGTACAGTGCCAGAACGAGCGTTCGCAGCTTCAAAATAAAGCGATGTGCTTTAACATGCTTCGTTCAAAGCTTCTTGAAAAGAAGATTGAACAGCGCCAAGCAGAAGCGGCGGCGATGAAGGGCGACGTGAAGAAAATCGAGTGGGGTGCACAGATTCGTTCCTACGTATTCTGTCCGTATACGCTCGCAAAAGACCACCGCACGGGCTTCGAAAAAGGGGACATTCAGGCGGTTATGGACGGGGATATTCACGGCTTCGTCATCGATTATCTGAAAAAATCCTAATAAGGTACGGCGGCATTTGCCGCCGTTTTTTGAAAAGGTATGTATTATTCACTTGATAAAATAGAGCTTCATAAAGCGGAACCGATTATTTTAGGAATCGAGTCCTCTTGCGATGAAACGGCTGCGGCGGTCATCAAGGGCAGAAGGATTCTGTCTGACGAGATTGCGTCCTCGGCAAAGGTGCAGGCGCAATTTGGCGGCGTAGTACCCGAAATCGCTTCGCGCGCGCATACGGACGCGGTGGCGGAGGTCGTTGAACGCGCCGTGAAAAACGCAGGGATTACCTATGAAGATATAGACGCGGTGGCGGTTACCTACGGCGCAGGGCTGTTGGGCGCACTGCTTGTAGGCGTGTCCTTTGCAAAAGCCTTTGCATACGCATTGAAAAAACCGCTGATTGCAGTCAATCATATCCGTGGACATCTTGCTGCGGCGTACTTGGACGAGCCGAGCTTAGAAGCTCCATTTGTCACTCTGCTCGCAAGCGGCGGTCACACGGCGATTTTGTACGCAAAATCGGATGCGGAATTCGAGATTCTCGGCGCGACGCTTGACGATGCGGCAGGCGAAGCCTTCGATAAAGTGGCAAGGGTATTAGGGTTATCCTATCCCGGCGGCCCGAATATCGAGCGTGAGGCAAATAGCGGTACTGCGAATATTCCCATGCCCAAAATGCTCAAAGGCGGCGGTGGATACAATTTCTCATACAGCGGTTTAAAGACGGCCGTCATCAATTACTGTCACACGAAAGAGCAGAAAAACGAGCCGTATTCCAAGGCAGACGTGGCGGCTTCATTCCAAGCCGCAGCGGTGGACGTGCTCGTAGAAAAGACGGTGCAGGCGGCAAAAGAAAAAGGCGTGCGCGTAGTTACGGCAGGCGGCGGTGTTGCGGCAAACGGGTATTTGAGAAGCTCGCTTGCAAAGGCTTGCGAAGAAAACGGCTTAAGGCTTGTTCTGCCCGAAAAGAGATATTGCACAGACAATGCGGCGATGATTGCTTCGGAGGGGTTGGTTCAGTACCGACTGGGGAACTTTGCCGAAATGGATTTGACGGCGAAGGCTTCCATTCCTTTGGCGGCAACCTTGGAAACGGTACAAAGCCGCGCCGCAAAAAAAGCGGAGCAGAGGTAATTAGAGATGTGGGAGCATATACTTGAATTTCTGCTGCACGCATTAAAGGATACGTGGCCGCTATTGCCTTGGATTTTGCTAATTTACGTATTGATTGAATTGTTGGAAAGTAAGACCGACCTTCGTAAAATCAATCGTTTTGGCGAAAGCTTAGGGCCCTTGGTTGGTTCGGCAACGGGTTTGATTCCACAGTGCGGATTCTCCGTTATGGCGGCGAAATTATTTGAGCAGAAGTATATTACAATCGGTACTCTGCTTGCGATTTTTATGGCGACGAGCGATGAGGCGTTTATCATTATGCTTTCCTCGGGCGAGGGAGCGAAATGGGTATTGCCCATGCTCGCGGTAAAGATTCTCGTAGGCGTTGTGGTAGGGTATGCCACGGACGGGATAATGCGGCTCGTAGGACGTAGGCAGGTATGCGCCGTCATGCCGTTGGAGACGGACGGAGCGCCCACTACGGTGCATGAGATATTCATTCGACGTTATGAGGAGGAAAAGGACGTTGAGGTGAATTGCTCCTGCGGACGTTCGCACGGCGGTGATTCCGCATGGAAGAATTATCTGCTCTATCCAATCATTCACACGTTGAAGGTTGCGGTATTTATTTTCCTTGTAAACTTTGCGCTGACGGCGATTATACATTCGGTCGGCGAGAGCGTGTTTGAAGCGTTTATGCACAGAAATCGATTTTTACAGCCCTTCATTACCTGTGCAATCGGACTGATTCCCAACTGCGCGTCGAGCGTGGTGATTACAGAGACCTTTTTAAGTCAAGGAATCACCTTTGGGTCTTGTGCGGCAGGGCTTTGCGCTAACGCAGGTATGGGGTTTGTAGTGCTCCTCAAAAACGTGCGGAAATGGAAGCGGAACTTGACGCTTATCGGGGTTTGTTATTGCATTTCGCTCGCAATCGGGCTGTTGTTAAATATCTTGCCGATTATGGCGTGAGAAAAATATTTCGAAATCCGTTTAAAAGGAGACGGATTTGCGGTATAAAAAAATAAGAAGGATTTTGAATTCGGAGGTATAGCATGGAAGAAGTAACGTTGCTTGAAAAGAGTGAAAACGGCTTAAAAATTGCATTGTCGGGAGATATTGTTCTTGGGAATGCAGAGCGTTTTTATGAAGCGGTAATGGACGAATACCGCGCTGTTTCCAGAGATATTATATTTGATTGCGAGAAATTAAATTTCATCGACAGCACGACGCTGGGTACGTTTGTGAAAATTTTAAAGACGGTAAAGCAGAACGGGCATACGATGAAGCTTATCAATTTGCAGTCGAAGATTAAAAAGCTGTTTTTGATCTGCTCGCTTGATTCGATTATGGAGATTGCCTAATATGGATAAATTTTCGGTACAATTGCCTGTAACGGGCGAATATTTAACGACGGTGCGTTTGACGACGGGTGGGCTTTGTTCCCTCGTCGGTTTTGACGTGGATCTTGCCGAGGATTATAAGGTATGCGTAACGGAAAGCTTATTGATTTTGAAACGCAACGGATACGCTACGGCAGCGATTGAATTTACCGTTGGGGAAGCACTTGCTTGCCGCGTGGTCGGCACGGGTGCTTGCGGCGAAAGGATAGAAGGCTTTGAGGATGAGATTTCGCGCGCGTTGCTTTCGGCACTGCTTGGCGAGGTCAAGTTCGTAACGGACGAAAACGGTCGGGTAACGGAAATCGGATTTGAAGGCTAAAAATGGCAGACGAAAGAACAAACGAGCTGTTTCAGCGCTACAAAGAGAGCGGCGATATTCGTATTCGTAACGAAATCGCTGAGAAATATCTCTACATAGCCGATATCCTTGCTAAAAAATTTGTAGGGCGAGGAGTGGAGTACGACGATTTAAAGCAAGTAGCGTCGTACGCGCTTTTGCGTGGAATCGACCGGTTCGATCCTGCTTTGGGAATGCAGTTCACGACCTTTATCACGCCGACGATTACGGGGGAAATCAAGAATTATTTCCGTGATAAATCGCGTATGATTAAGCTGCCGAGACGGCTTGGTGAAAATGCTGCGCAGATTCGTGCCTTTTCTTTGGATTACGAGGCGAAAAACGGAGTAAAACCGAGCGTTAGGGTAATCGCCGAGGCGTTGGCTATATCGGAAGAAGACGTTGTACGGGCGCTGGAAATCGGCGGAACAGTGTCGCTCGACGGAATGGCAAGCGGCGGTGAAGAAGAGGACCGAACTCTTTATGCTCTGCTTTCGGACGGCGAGGATAAGTACGAGGATTTTGAAATGAAGGAAACTCTGCGTGCGGCGATGAAGGATTTTTCGGATACTGAGCGCGCGCTTATCAAGTTCCGTTACGTTGACGAGCTGTCGCAAAGTGAAACGGCGAAGCGGTTGGGGGTTTCTCAAATGTTCGTTTCGAGAATGGAACGGAAGCTGCTTTTAAGATTGAAAGACAATCTAAAAGACTCTATATAAGGAGGGTGAAGATGTTTTTCAGGATTAAGGATTATGAGGGTTTGGACTACGCTTTGGAGGCGCTTAGCGGTTTCTTGGAAGAAAGGTCGGTCGCACCCGAGCGGATATTTGACAGTAAGCTTGTGGCGTGCGAGTTGGTCGGAAACGTTTTGAAGCATGCGGAAAGCGTTGCCGAGCTGCACGGCGAAATCAAGGAAGGCTTTATCGAGTTAAAAATCTTGTCGGATAAGGCATTCGTGTTACCCCAAGAAATTTTCTGTTCGGACGTATATTCCGAACACGGCAGGGGCTTGTTTTTGGTGAAGCAGCTGTGCAAAGAACGAGTTTTTTCAGAGCAAGGCGGCATTCGTGTGTTGATTGAATTATTATAACGCATACGATAAAAAAGCGGTGAAAAGTAGATACTTTTCACCGCTTTCAAATTTTCATTTGTATATAAAGAACCCCCGATGCTTAATGCATCGGGGGTTTGCATTTCAAGAGAGTTCGTCTGAAAGCTTAGAACATCTGTTTCGTGGAGTACTGGTAAATTTTACCGAGAAGACCGCTAGGGATTCTATCTCTGTACTGACCGAGGTAGATGAACAACTTACGGAAGAATTCTTCGTTATCGCCGCCTACAACGTAGTCGGGGATTTCGGGCATAACGCCTTTCCATCTAAGGATGAAAAGTTCGGTAAATTCTCTTCTTTCCTGACCGTCAAGCATAGCGATGAACGGGTCAAAGCTCTTGCAGTTGAAGAAGTCGTAACCAGCGGTTTCTGCTTTCTTGGGAAGCTTATCGATAGAGAGCTCGGAAGGGTTAACTTCTTTTGCCATAACGATACCGGCGATAGGGCCGCCTTCATATGCGTATGCTTCTGCATATTCTTCTACGCGGAAGGTCTTATGTACGCTCTCTTCTTTTTCTTTCAAAGCTTTCTTTTGTGCATTCTTAAGCTGTAAGTTTACAATGATGATTTGAATCAAGGCAACGAGCGCAGCTGCAATCGAGAAGATGTGGTAGGAAGCGCTGTCGAGCTTGCAGATGATGAACACTACGCAGCAGCAAATTGCAAAGAACATCGAAATGATGTAGCGCGCAACGGAACCGCGAACGCCTTTCGCATTCATAATACGTAAGAAACCAAACAAGAGGTTGAGTGCTGCCCAAGCTACGATAACGAGCATGAGTATCTTGCAAAGAAGGCTGTCAGCCAATGCTGCGGATACCGCGTCGCTTTCGTGCGTCATTGCCAACATGATGGCTACGATATAAACAACGCAGAGGAGGAATTGAAGCACTTCAATCCAAACGGATTTACCGTTTTTAACAAGCGCAAGAATCAAGTAGAACAAGAATGCTACCAAAGCAAGTGCCAAGGAAATAATATCAAAGGCAACTTCAAGAATTGCGCAATAAGAAGTAATCGCAATAATTGACAGGCCGTATGCAAGGAATCCCCAGAACATGAAGAAGCAGATTGCACGTGCAAGACCAGGTGCCTTTTTGCCCGAGAAAATAGCGATTAAACCTAAAATTACAGTTAAAAGAACAACCGCAACGATCGCGTAGAGGGAAATACCGGCTACAAGACCGAGTAAAGAGCTTTCTGTCAAGAAAGGACTAAAATCCGATTTAAACGCTTTAAGAACAGCGTCGAGGATGCTCATTTCTTCTACTGCGAAAAAGCCGCAAACGCCACCGGTCAATACCTTAACGGGGAGCAACAAAGCGACTACGCTAAGAACGATGAAAAGTGCCGCAAGAAGACGGTAGCCAACGTTCTTTTTCTGTTTTTGGGTGTTGGTGTTACTCATAACAATTCTCCTGAAAATATTTTTGAATTTCCTTCTCTCCAGACTATGTATAGACAAAGCTATCGATAAAATGATTCATTTTACAGTATTATAACACTTTTAAAAGAGGATGTCAATACTTCAAGATGAATAATTTAAATATTTTCCGAGAAAATCTCAATTTTTTTATTATTTTCCCTTTAGGGAATTATATAGACCGCGCTTTTTTATAGCTACACATTAAGACTGTAAACGAATCGTAAAAAATACTCGAAAACCCTTGAAATTTTTTTCATTTTGCGGTATAATAAAATGGTTAGAGAATCAACGAGGAAACGAAGTGATATAAACTGCATTCGTTTCAAGGGGAAAAGTATGGCCGAACTCGAAAAAATTACACAAGAGCTCATGCAAAAAATGGGGATTTGCATGCGATATTACGTCGAAAACACGCATCCAAAGGATATACCTGTTTGCGACCGCGCCTTTGAAGGATACACGGACGACGGTCAGTATACCTATTTCCGCTTTCTGTATAAAAACGTAGGGTATATCGGTGTCCTTGACGGGGCAGGGGAAACGCAGAAAAACTATGCGGTGTTATTGCCCTCGTTTATCGAGAGTTTTTCTGAAAAGGAAACCGAGCTTTCAAAAACGGAATTTCTAAAGCGGATTCTGCTCGGGGAATGCTCCTCGATGAGTATATATAAATATATGACGAAATATTCCCTGAAAGGTGCGCCGTGTTTTGCGATTGCGCTGCGTATTCCCAAGCTCATGAAAGAGACCCTTTCCGTACTCGAACAGTATGGCGGAAACAGCTTGGATACCGCCGTGCAAATGAATGAGGACACCTGCGTGCTTGTAAAATTTGCGGAAGAGGGGAGCGAGTACCGTTCCTCCGTTGATTATGCGGAGTTTTTGGTACAGTCGTTAAAGGAAGAGCTCGGCTTGGACGCATGTGCAGGGGTTGGGCAGACGGTAAGAGAGCTGAAAGATATCGGATTATCCTATACGGGCGCAGAAAATACCTTGCGCTATGCGGACGTGTTCGAATTGCAGGGCAACGTGCATTCATATAGAGAATTCCTTTTGGCGAAGTTGCTTGAGGATATTCCCGAAAGCAAGCTTGCGGAATATCTGTCCGAAATGTCGGAAACGAGCTTTAAAGAGGTGTTCGAGGACGAGGAAATGCTGTGTACGGCGGAAACCTTTTTGCAGTGTAGCTTAAACGTCAGCGAAACGTCGAGAAATCTGTATATGCACCGCAATACCCTTTTGTATCGTTTGGATAAAATTGAAAAGGCGACGGGCTTGAATATTCGTTCCTTCTCGGATGCGGTTTCCTTCCGAGTTTTGACGATTTTACACCGCCTAATCAAAAAATAAAATACGATGAAATACCCGTTGAGATGCTATATTTTTACGTCTGAACGGGTACAATTATATCATGGACTTAAATAAGGAAGGAGCCGAAATGAAAAAAGAAAAAATAACGGCTGAAAATGATTTCAACGCGACCATGCCTGTTGCAAATCAACAAAAACGAAGCAAGAAACGCGCCGTGGGGCGTGCACTTTTGGCGGTCGGCTTGGCGATTGTATTCTTTGGAATGGGGGCACTCGTGTTTTGGCTGTCGCTCGATTCGGAAATGCGCAGCCTCATCAAAGTAAAGGATACGATTGATCGGAGATACTATCAAGAGATAGAGGATGAAAAATTTTACGGCGCAGTCTTTTCGGCAATCAATAACGAGGTGCTGGATAGATACTCTTGCTACATGACGACGGATGAGTATGCCGCTTCGAATAGCGATATGGCAGGGGAGCGCAGCGGGCTGGGAATCGTATTCTCCACGCAGGCGGAGGACGGCTCTCAGCAGCTGGCGGTTATACGCGTTTGCGGCAATTCACCTGCGGAACAAGCAGGGCTTCGCGCTGGCGATTACGTCGTCGGGTTCGGGAAAGACCAAACCGCTTTAAAAGATAGTGTGGCATTCGACGAGTTGTCGGCGTTTTTGGAAACCTGTAAAACAGGGGAAAACTTTTTTATAAAGGTACGCACAGGCGCGGCGGATAAGGTTTTGACGATTGCGAAAGCCGAATATGTAGAAAATCATGTTTTTTATCGCAGTGCGACCTCGGCGTTCGGCTTCACGGGCGCTGACGCAACGGTAAAGACGGCGGTAGGCGAGCCGCTGACGTGCTTGGATGAAGAAACCGCTTATATCCGCTTGCGGCAATTCGGTGGAAAGGCGGTAGAGGAATTCGAGCAGGCGATGGAAATTTTCCGCAGCGAGAAAAAGAAGAATTTGGTACTCGACCTTCGGGACAACGGCGGCGGATATTTAGACGTTATGCAGGAGATTGCAGGTTTTTTCTGTAAAAACACATCGGGAAAGCCCGTTGTTGCGATTGCCGATTATGGCGAAAAACAGGAAAAATTTCATGCGAAGAGAAACGTTTACGATGAATATTTTCAAGCGGACAGTCGCATTTGTATACTTGCGAACGGCAATACGGCTTCGGCTTCGGAAAGCTTAATGGGCTGCATGATTGATTATGGCGCGACGAAATATGCCGACGTTTGTTTGACGGAATGGGACGGCGTTGCGAAGACGTACGGAAAGGGAATCATGCAGGCGACTTATTATTTGGGATTAAAGAAGGATGCCTTGAAATTGACGACGGCGGAAATTAAATGGCCTTCGGGGAACAGTATTCACGCAAGAGGGGTTTTGAGTACGGACGGTACGAAAACGGTCAAGGGTGAAGGGCTCGATGAAACCGAGCTTGTTCATGCGATTGAAGCACTGTTTCAATAAGTTTTGATATAGCAGGTACGAGTTGAGTATATAAACAGGAGCGCGCGTCCCATGGGACGCGCGCTCCTGTTTATATACTCAACTCGTACCTGCTATATCAAAACTTATTGAAACAGTGCTTCAATCGCATGAACAAGCTCGGTTTCATCGAGCCCTTCACCCTTGACCGTTTTCGTACCGTCCGTACTCAAAACCCCTCTTGCGTGAATACTGTTCCCCGAAGGCCATTTAATTTCCGCCGTCGTCAATTTCAAGGCATCCTTCTTTAATCCCAAATAATAAGTCGCCTGCATGATTCCCTTTCCGTACGTCTTCGCAACGCCGTCCCATTCCGTCAAACAAACGTCGGCATATTTCGTCGCGCCATAATCAATCATGCAGCCCATTAAGCTTTCCGAAGCCGAAGCCGTATTGCCGTTCGCAAGTATACAAATGCGACTGTCCGCTTGAAAATATTCATCGTAAACGTTTCTCTTCGCATGAAATTTTTCCTGTTTTTCGCCATAATCGGCAATCGCAACAACGGGCTTTCCCGATGTGTTTTTACAGAAAAAACCTGCAATCTCCTGCATAACGTCTAAATATCCGCCGCCGTTGTCCCGAAGGTCGAGTACCAAATTCTTCTTTTTCTCGCTGCGGAAAATTTCCATCGCCTGCTCGAATTCCTCTACCGCCTTTCCACCGAATTGCCGCAAGCGGATATAAGCGGTTTCTTCATCCAAGCACGTCAGCGGCTCGCCTACCGCCGTCTTTACCGTTGCGTCAGCGCCCGTGAAGCCGAACGCCGAGGTCGCACTGCGATAAAAAACATGATTTTCTACATATTCGGCTTTCGCAATCGTCAAAACCTTATCCGCCGCGCCTGTGCGTACCTTTATAAAAAAGTTTTCCCCTGTTTTACAGGTTTCCAAAAACGCCGACAACTCGTCGAATGCCACACTATCTTTTAAAGCGGTTTGGTCTTTCCCGAACCCGACGACGTAATCGCCAGCGCGAAGCCCTGCTTGTTCCGCAGGTGAATTGCCGCAAACGCGTATAACCGCCAGCTGCTGAGAGCCGTCCTCCGCCTGCGTGGAGAATACGATTCCCAGCCCGCTGCGCTCCCCTGCCATATCGCTATTCGAAGCGGCATACTCATCCGTCGTCATGTAGCAAGAGTATCTATCCAGCACCTCGTTATTGATTGCCGAAAAGACTGCGCCGTAAAATTTTTCATCCTCTATCTCTTGATAGTATCTCCGATCAATCGTATCCTTTACTTTGATGAGGCTGCGCATTTCCGAATCGAGCGACAGCCAAAACACGAGTGCCCCCATTCCAAAGAATACAATCGCCAAGCCGACCGCCAAAAGTGCACGCCCCACGGCGCGTTTCTTGCTTCGTTTTTGTTGATTTGCAACAGGCATGGTCGCGTTGAAATCATTTTCAGCCGTTATTTTTTCTTTTTTCATTTCGGCTCCTTCCTTATTTAAGTCCATGATATAATTGTACCCGTTCAGACGTAAAAATATAGCATCTCAACGGGTATTTCATCGTATTTTATTTTTTGATTAGGCGGTGTAAAATCGTCAAAACTCGGAAGGAAACCGCATCCGAGAAGGAACGAATATTCAAGCCCGTCGCCTTTTCAATTTTATCCAAACGATACAAAAGGGTATTGCGGTGCATATACAGATTTCTCGACGTTTCGCTGACGTTTAAGCTACACTGCAAAAAGGTTTCCGCCGTACACAGCATTTCCTCGTCCTCGAACACCTCTTTAAAGCTCGTTTCCGACATTTCGGACAGATATTCCGCAAGCTTGCTTTCGGGAATATCCTCAAGCAACTTCGCCAAAAGGAATTCTCTATATGAATGCACGTTGCCCTGCAATTCGAACACGTCCGCATAGCGCAAGGTATTTTCTGCGCCCGTATAGGATAATCCGATATCTTTCAGCTCTCTTACCGTCTGCCCAACCCCTGCACATGCGTCCAAGCCGAGCTCTTCCTTTAACGACTGTACCAAAAACTCCGCATAATCAACGGAGGAACGGTACTCGCTCCCCTCTTCCGCAAATTTTACAAGCACGCAGGTGTCCTCATTCATTTGCACGGCGGTATCCAAGCTGTTTCCGCCATACTGTTCGAGTACGGAAAGGGTCTCTTTCATGAGCTTGGGAATACGCAGCGCAATCGCAAAACACGGCGCACCTTTCAGGGAATATTTCGTCATATATTTATATATACTCATCGAGGAGCATTCCCCGAGCAGAATCCGCTTTAGAAATTCCGTTTTTGAAAGCTCGGTTTCCTTTTCAGAAAAACTCTCGATAAACGAGGGCAATAACACCGCATAGTTTTTCTGCGTTTCCCCTGCCCCGTCAAGGACACCGATATACCCTACGTTTTTATACAGAAAGCGGAAATAGGTATACTGACCGTCGTCCGTGTATCCTTCAAAGGCGCGGTCGCAAACAGGTATATCCTTTGGATGCGTGTTTTCGACGTAATATCGCATGCAAATCCCCATTTTTTGCATGAGCTCTTGTGTAATTTTTTCGAGTTCGGCCATACTTTTCCCCTTGAAACGAATGCAGTTTATATCACTTCGTTTCCTCGTTGATTCTCTAACCATTTTATTATACCGCAAAATGAAAAAAATTTCAAGGGTTTTCGAGTATTTTTTACGATTCGTTTACAGTCTTAATGTGTAGCTATAAAAAAGCGCGGTCTATATAATTCCCTAAAGGGAAAATAATAAAAAAATTGAGATTTTCTCGGAAAATATTTAAATTATTCATCTTGAAGTATTGACATCCTCTTTTAAAAGTGTTATAATACTGTAAAATGAATCATTTTATCGATAGCTTTGTCTATACATAGTCTGGAGAGAAGGAAATTCAAAAATATTTTCAGGAGAATTGTTATGAGTAACACCAACACCCAAAAACAGAAAAAGAACGTTGGCTACCGTCTTCTTGCGGCACTTTTCATCGTTCTTAGCGTAGTCGCTTTGTTGCTCCCCGTTAAGGTATTGACCGGTGGCGTTTGCGGCTTTTTCGCAGTAGAAGAAATGAGCATCCTCGACGCTGTTCTTAAAGCGTTTAAATCGGATTTTAGTCCTTTCTTGACAGAAAGCTCTTTACTCGGTCTTGTAGCCGGTATTTCCCTCTACGCGATCGTTGCGGTTGTTCTTTTAACTGTAATTTTAGGTTTAATCGCTATTTTCTCGGGCAAAAAGGCACCTGGTCTTGCACGTGCAATCTGCTTCTTCATGTTCTGGGGATTCCTTGCATACGGCCTGTCAATTATTGCGATTACTTCTTATTGCGCAATTCTTGAAGTTGCCTTTGATATTATTTCCTTGGCACTTGCTTTGGTAGCATTCTTGTTCTACTTGATTCTTGCGCTTGTTAAAAACGGTAAATCCGTTTGGATTGAAGTGCTTCAATTCCTCCTCTGCGTTGTTTATATCGTAGCCATCATGTTGGCAATGACGCACGAAAGCGACGCGGTATCCGCAGCATTGGCTGACAGCCTTCTTTGCAAGATACTCATGCTCGTTATCGTAGCTTGGGCAGCACTCAACCTCTTGTTTGGTTTCTTACGTATTATGAATGCGAAAGGCGTTCGCGGTTCCGTTGCGCGCTACATCATTTCGATGTTCTTTGCAATTTGCTGCTGCGTAGTGTTCATCATCTGCAAGCTCGACAGCGCTTCCTACCACATCTTCTCGATTGCAGCTGCGCTCGTTGCCTTGATTCAAATCATCATTGTAAACTTACAGCTTAAGAATGCACAAAAGAAAGCTTTGAAAGAAAAAGAAGAGAGCGTACATAAGACCTTCCGCGTAGAAGAATATGCAGAAGCATACGCATATGAAGGCGGCCCTATCGCCGGTATCGTTATGGCAAAAGAAGTTAACCCTTCCGAGCTCTCTATCGATAAGCTTCCCAAGAAAGCAGAAACCGCTGGTTACGACTTCTTCAACTGCAAGAGCTTTGACCCGTTCATCGCTATGCTTGACGGTCAGGAAAGAAGAGAATTTACCGAACTTTTCATCCTTAGATGGAAAGGCGTTATGCCCGAAATCCCCGACTACGTTGTAGGCGGCGATAACGAAGAATTCTTCCGTAAGTTGTTCATCTACCTCGGTCAGTACAGAGATAGAATCCCTA
Source organism: Clostridia bacterium (assembly GCA_017482415.1). GTDB lineage: Bacteria > Bacillota > Clostridia > Christensenellales > Borkfalkiaceae > Scatosoma. Next base: position 20,230 of record JAFUMY010000112.1, on the reverse strand, counting down.
GCGGTCTTCTCGGTAAAATTTACCAGTACTCCACGAAACAGATGTTCTAAGCTTTCAGACGAACTCTCTTGAAATGCAAACCCCCGATGCATTAAGCATCGGGGGTTCTTTATATACAAATGAAAATTTGAAAGCGGTGAAAAGTATCTACTTTTCACCGCTTTTTTATCGTATGCGTTATAATAATTCAATCAACACACGAATGCCGCCTTGCTCTGAAAAAACTCGTTCTTTGCACAGCTGCTTCACCAAAAACAAGCCCCTGCCGTGTTCGGAATATACGTCCGAACAGAAAATTTCTTGGGGTAACACGAATGCCTTATCCGACAAGATTTTTAACTCGATAAAGCCTTCCTTGATTTCGCCGTGCAGCTCGGCAACGCTTTCCGCATGCTTCAAAACGTTTCCGACCAACTCGCACGCCACAAGCTTACTGTCAAATATCCGCTCGGGTGCGACCGACCTTTCTTCCAAGAAACCGCTAAGCGCCTCCAAAGCGTAGTCCAAACCCTCATAATCCTTAATCCTGAAAAACATCTTCACCCTCCTTATATAGAGTCTTTTAGATTGTCTTTCAATCTTAAAAGCAGCTTCCGTTCCATTCTCGAAACGAACATTTGAGAAACCCCCAACCGCTTCGCCGTTTCACTTTGCGACAGCTCGTCAACGTAACGGAACTTGATAAGCGCGCGCTCAGTATCCGAAAAATCCTTCATCGCCGCACGCAGAGTTTCCTTCATTTCAAAATCCTCGTACTTATCCTCGCCGTCCGAAAGCAGAGCATAAAGAGTTCGGTCCTCTTCTTCACCGCCGCTTGCCATTCCGTCGAGCGACACTGTTCCGCCGATTTCCAGCGCCCGTACAACGTCTTCTTCCGATATAGCCAACGCCTCGGCGATTACCCTAACGCTCGGTTTTACTCCGTTTTTCGCCTCGTAATCCAAAGAAAAGGCACGAATCTGCGCAGCATTTTCACCAAGCCGTCTCGGCAGCTTAATCATACGCGATTTATCACGGAAATAATTCTTGATTTCCCCCGTAATCGTCGGCGTGATAAAGGTCGTGAACTGCATTCCCAAAGCAGGATCGAACCGGTCGATTCCACGCAAAAGCGCGTACGACGCTACTTGCTTTAAATCGTCGTACTCCACTCCTCGCCCTACAAATTTTTTAGCAAGGATATCGGCTATGTAGAGATATTTCTCAGCGATTTCGTTACGAATACGAATATCGCCGCTCTCTTTGTAGCGCTGAAACAGCTCGTTTGTTCTTTCGTCTGCCATTTTTAGCCTTCAAATCCGATTTCCGTTACCCGACCGTTTTCGTCCGTTACGAACTTGACCTCGCCAAGCAGTGCCGAAAGCAACGCGCGCGAAATCTCATCCTCAAAGCCTTCTATCCTTTCGCCGCAAGCACCCGTGCCGACCACGCGGCAAGCAAGTGCTTCCCCAACGGTAAATTCAATCGCTGCCGTAGCGTATCCGTTGCGTTTCAAAATCAATAAGCTTTCCGTTACGCATACCTTATAATCCTCGGCAAGATCCACGTCAAAACCGACGAGGGAACAAAGCCCACCCGTCGTCAAACGCACCGTCGTTAAATATTCGCCCGTTACAGGCAATTGTACCGAAAATTTATCCATATTAGGCAATCTCCATAATCGAATCAAGCGAGCAGATCAAAAACAGCTTTTTAATCTTCGACTGCAAATTGATAAGCTTCATCGTATGCCCGTTCTGCTTTACCGTCTTTAAAATTTTCACAAACGTACCCAGCGTCGTGCTGTCGATGAAATTTAATTTCTCGCAATCAAATATAATATCTCTGGAAACAGCGCGGTATTCGTCCATTACCGCTTCATAAAAACGCTCTGCATTCCCAAGAACAATATCTCCCGACAATGCAATTTTTAAGCCGTTTTCACTCTTTTCAAGCAACGTTACTTCTTCCATGCTATACCTCCGAATTCAAAATCCTTCTTATTTTTTTATACCGCAAATCCGTCTCCTTTTAAACGGATTTCGAAATATTTTTCTCACGCCATAATCGGCAAGATATTTAACAACAGCCCGATTGCGAGCGAAATGCAATAACAAACCCCGATAAGCGTCAAGTTCCGCTTCCATTTCCGCACGTTTTTGAGGAGCACTACAAACCCCATACCTGCGTTAGCGCAAAGCCCTGCCGCACAAGACCCAAAGGTGATTCCTTGACTTAAAAAGGTCTCTGTAATCACCACGCTCGACGCGCAGTTGGGAATCAGTCCGATTGCACAGGTAATGAAGGGCTGTAAAAATCGATTTCTGTGCATAAACGCTTCAAACACGCTCTCGCCGACCGAATGTATAATCGCCGTCAGCGCAAAGTTTACAAGGAAAATAAATACCGCAACCTTCAACGTGTGAATGATTGGATAGAGCAGATAATTCTTCCATGCGGAATCACCGCCGTGCGAACGTCCGCAGGAGCAATTCACCTCAACGTCCTTTTCCTCCTCATAACGTCGAATGAATATCTCATGCACCGTAGTGGGCGCTCCGTCCGTCTCCAACGGCATGACGGCGCATACCTGCCTACGTCCTACGAGCCGCATTATCCCGTCCGTGGCATACCCTACCACAACGCCTACGAGAATCTTTACCGCGAGCATGGGCAATACCCATTTCGCTCCCTCGCCCGAGGAAAGCATAATGATAAACGCCTCATCGCTCGTCGCCATAAAAATCGCAAGCAGAGTACCGATTGTAATATACTTCTGCTCAAATAATTTCGCCGCCATAACGGAGAATCCGCACTGTGGAATCAAACCCGTTGCCGAACCAACCAAGGGCCCTAAGCTTTCGCCAAAACGATTGATTTTACGAAGGTCGGTCTTACTTTCCAACAATTCAATCAATACGTAAATTAGCAAAATCCAAGGCAATAGCGGCCACGTATCCTTTAATGCGTGCAGCAGAAATTCAAGTATATGCTCCCACATCTCTAATTACCTCTGCTCCGCTTTTTTTGCGGCGCGGCTTTGTACCGTTTCCAAGGTTGCCGCCAAAGGAATGGAAGCCTTCGCCGTCAAATCCATTTCGGCAAAGTTCCCCAGTCGGTACTGAACCAACCCCTCCGAAGCAATCATCGCCGCATTGTCTGTGCAATATCTCTTTTCGGGCAGAACAAGCCTTAAGCCGTTTTCTTCGCAAGCCTTTGCAAGCGAGCTTCTCAAATACCCGTTTGCCGCAACACCGCCGCCTGCCGTAACTACGCGCACGCCTTTTTCTTTTGCCGCCTGCACCGTCTTTTCTACGAGCACGTCCACCGCTGCGGCTTGGAATGAAGCCGCCACGTCTGCCTTGGAATACGGCTCGTTTTTCTGCTCTTTCGTGTGACAGTAATTGATGACGGCCGTCTTTAAACCGCTGTATGAGAAATTGTATCCACCGCCGCCTTTGAGCATTTTGGGCATGGGAATATTCGCAGTACCGCTATTTGCCTCACGCTCGATATTCGGGCCGCCGGGATAGGATAACCCTAATACCCTTGCCACTTTATCGAAGGCTTCGCCTGCCGCATCGTCAAGCGTCGCGCCGAGAATCTCGAATTCCGCATCCGATTTTGCGTACAAAATCGCCGTGTGACCGCCGCTTGCGAGCAGAGTGACAAATGGAGCTTCTAAGCTCGGCTCGTCCAAGTACGCCGCAGCAAGATGTCCACGGATATGATTGACTGCAATCAGCGGTTTTTTCAATGCGTATGCAAAGGCTTTTGCAAAGGACACGCCTACAAGCAGTGCGCCCAACAGCCCTGCGCCGTAGGTAACCGCCACCGCGTCTATATCTTCATAGGTAATCCCTGCGTTTTTCACGGCGCGTTCAACGACCTCCGCCACCGCGTCCGTATGCGCGCGCGAAGCGATTTCGGGTACTACGCCGCCAAATTGCGCCTGCACCTTTGCCGAGGACGCAATCTCGTCAGACAGAATCCTTCTGCCCTTGATGACCGCCGCAGCCGTTTCATCGCAAGAGGACTCGATTCCTAAAATAATCGGTTCCGCTTTATGAAGCTCTATTTTATCAAGTGAATAATACATACCTTTTCAAAAAACGGCGGCAAATGCCGCCGTACCTTATTAGGATTTTTTCAGATAATCGATGACGAAGCCGTGAATATCCCCGTCCATAACCGCCTGAATGTCCCCTTTTTCGAAGCCCGTGCGGTGGTCTTTTGCGAGCGTATACGGACAGAATACGTAGGAACGAATCTGTGCACCCCACTCGATTTTCTTCACGTCGCCCTTCATCGCCGCCGCTTCTGCTTGGCGCTGTTCAATCTTCTTTTCAAGAAGCTTTGAACGAAGCATGTTAAAGCACATCGCTTTATTTTGAAGCTGCGAACGCTCGTTCTGGCACTGTACCACAATCCCCGTAGGGAAATGGGTGATACGCACGGCAGAGGCAACCTTGTTTACGTTTTGACCGCCTGCGCCGCCCGAATGGTAAATATCGATACGGATATCGTCGTCGTTGATTTCTACTTCGTTGTCGTCCTCAACCTCGGGCATAACCTCCAACGAACAGAAGGAGGTTTGACGGCGTTTGTTTGCGTCGAACGGGGAAATACGCACAAGTCTGTGTACCCCCATTTCCGCTTTCAAATAGCCGTATGCATTTTCACCTTCTACGCGGAAATCCACACTCTTAAAGCCTGCGCCGTCCCCTGCTTCACGGTCGAGTTCATATACCTTGAATCCTCTCTTTTCGCAATAACGGCAATACATACGGTAAAGCATCTGACACCAGTCGCACGCCTCCGTACCGCCTGCGCCTGCATGAAGCGCAAGCATGGCGTTATGATTGTCGTAAGGCCCTTTCAAAATCGCGCGGATACGCATATCTTCGATATCCTTTTCCGCCGTTACCAGCATTTCGTCAAGCTCTGCAATCAAGCTCTCGTCCTCGGTCTCCTCGATAAGGTCGATAACGTCCTCCGCATCGGTAAGCGCGTTTGCGCCCTTTTCATATGCCGTAATTTTATTGCGAATCCCTGCAATCTCTCTGCCGATTTTAGTCGATTTTTCAAGGTCCTGCCAAACGTCAGGGTTTTCCTGTTCCTTTTCAAGCTCTGCAAGTCTGGGACGAAGATGCTCGATATCCAGGGCGTATTCCGCCTCTTTCAAAATCTCGCGCATGCCTTGTATTTTTAATCTGTAATCGTCTGCTTTGAACATAAAAATTCCTTATTGATTATTGATTGTCCTTTTTGTCTGCCTGTGCATTCTGCGCTGCTTTAAACGAAGACATATTCGATAAAGGCTCGGGCATCTGACGACGGAAAGGACGAGGCGAAACGGGTCTTGCCGCAGGTGCAGCCGCGTTATTCGCCGCAGGTGCTGCGTTTACGTTCTGCGGTGCAGGACGCATTTCAATTTTCACCTTCAACAGCACGCTAATGACCGTGCGCTGAATACGCGCAACCATCTCGTCAAACATGTCGAAGCCCTCTTTCTTATAGGAAATAATCGGGTCGACCTGACCGTAAGCGCGAAGGCTGATACCTTTACGAAGCTGATCCATCGCGTCGATATGGTCAATCCAGTTTCTATCAACCGTCATAAGCAGTACGCGTCTTTCTACGTTCGAGAAATCTACGCCCTGTTCTTTGAGCTCTTCAATCTTCTTTTCGTATTCCTTTTCGACCTTTCTGCAAATTTTCTTCAATGCCTGCTCGTAATCCCACTTCATAAGACGCTCGGGCGTGACGTAATTCGTACCCTCGGGAAGAAGCTTTGCTTCCAAAGCCGCATTGAGCTCTTCTGCGTTCCAAAGCTCGGGCATGTCTTCGACGTTGACCGCCGCAGACAGCGTTTCCGCAACGTAGTCGGGGATATATTTCAACACCTGCTCGTGTACGTCCGCGCCCTTCAAAACGTTCATACGTTCTTCATACATAACCATACGCTGTTTGTTCATGACGTCGTCGTACTGCAAAACGTTTTTACGGATACCGAAGTTTCTGCCTTCGATGTTCTTCTGTGCATTTTCAATGCCGTGCGAAAGCATACGGGACTGCAAGCAGGTATCCTCGTCAATCTTGAAGAAGTTATACAACGCCTTCATTCTCTCGCCACCGAAACGGAGCACGAGATCGTCCTCCAAGGACAGGAAGAATACGGACATACCGATGTCGCCCTGACGGCCGGAACGGCCACGGAGCTGGTTGTCGATACGACGGGATTCGTGACGCTCGGTACCGATGATGCAAAGACCGCCCGCCTCGATAACCTTTTCCTTTTCTGCGTCCGTTTCCTTTTTATAGTATTCGTATACCTTTTGGTATCTATCGCGAAGGGCTTGGATTTCCTCGCTGACGTCGGTGATATAGGTGCTGATTGCAAGCTCGATATCGTCCTTATCTGCGCCCTCTTCTCTCAAACGCTTCTTCGCGAGGTATTCAGGGTTACCGCCAAGCAAGATGTCCGTACCACGGCCTGCCATGTTCGTGGAAATGGTAACCGCGCCAAAACGACCTGCCTGCGCAACGATTTCTGCTTCACGCTCGTGATTCTTTGCGTTCAAAATATTATGTTTGACCCCGTTACGCTTCAACAAACGGGAAATTTCTTCCGATTTATCTACGGACGACGTACCTACGAGAATGGGCTGACCGCTTTCGTGGCGTTGCATAATCTCGTTGACGATTGCGCGCTTTTTGCCGTCCACCGTCGAGTATACCATATCGGGAAGATCGACACGCTGAATGGGACGGTTGGTGGGAATTTCCACAACGTCAAGGGAGTAAATTGTTCTAAACTCCGCTTCTTCCGTCTTTGCCGTACCCGTCATACCCGAGAGCTTGGAATACAAACGGAAATAGTTTTGGAAGGTGATGGTTGCGTACGTCTTATTTTCACTGCGTACCTCTACCCCTTCCTTCGCCTCGATTGCCTGGTGCAAACCGTCGGAGAAACGACGTCCAATCATAAGACGCCCCGTGAACTCGTCGACGATGATAACCTCACCGTCGCTTACGATATAGTCCTCGTCCAGTTTAAAGAGCTTATGCGCTTTGAGTGCCTGTTGGATATGGTGGTTTAAATCTGCATGCTCGATTTCCGCAATGCTGTCGATACGGAAGAATTTTTCCGCCTTTCTTGCACCGCTGTCCGTGAGCTCGACCGTTTTATCCTTACGGTTGATAATATAATCCCAATCCTTTTCCGCCGCAAGCGAACGCTTCCCTGCGGGCGCAGCCGCCAAAGCCGCCGCTTTCTTTTCCGCCTGTTCCGCTTCGTAGTTCGCCTGTTCTTCCAAGGTCATCTTGGTGTAGTCGACGTATTCTTCCGTTTCTTCTTCGTCCTCTACGTCCTCGACGATTTTCTTCTTTTTCTTGTTCTTTTTCTCTGCGCGGAGTGCTTCCAAAGCTGCCGCCTCCGCATCTTTCAGCTCGTCGTCGAAACCACCCGAGAAGGTGCGAACAAGCTTATCCACCTGCAAATACAAATCGGAGGATTTTTCACCTTTACCGGAAATAATCAAAGGCGTTCTCGCTTCGTCAATCAAAATGGAGTCGACTTCGTCGACGATTGCAAAGGTCAAATCCCTTTGTACCATTTTATTTAAATCAGTTTTAAGGTTATCTCTAAGGTAATCGAAACCGAACTCGTTGTTCGTACCGTATACGATATCACACTTATACGCGTCACGTTTTTCGTCGTCCTCCATACCGGGAACAACAACGCCGACGGTGAGCCCCATGAATTTATGGACTTTCCCCATCCATTCCGCGTCACGCTTTGCAAGGTAATCGTTTACCGTAACGATATGCACGCTCTTGCCTGTCAAAGCGTTTAAATAGGCAGGCAGGGTGGAAACGAGGGTTTTACCTTCACCTGTACGCATTTCTGCGATACGCCCCTGATGCAAACAGATACCGCCGATAATCTGTACGCGGAAATGACGCATACCCAGTACGCGCTTACCCGCTTCGCGGAGCGCCGCAAATGCGTCGTATAAAATATCGTCCAGCGTTTCGCCGTTTTGAAGACGTTCTTTTAAAATCCCCGTCTGCGCTTTGAGCGTTTCGTCGTCCATGGCTTGGTACTTCGGCTCTAACGCCTCTACCATATCCGCCATTTTATTCAGCTTTTTCAAGCTTTTTCTTCCGTCACCGCTCATTAAATATTTAATCAATCCCATTAGAAAAACTCCGATAGATTTATTTTTTCTTGTCTCGTTTGCCTAAGCCTATCAAGACCAAATAGGCATATTTAGGCAATTTACCATCACTTTATATTATACAATATTTAAAAGGAAACTCCAAGCATTTTCGCCTCGTTTTTTTAAAAAATATCGCAAGCTACGCCTTTCCCTTGTTTAATTTGTAAACCTACGATAGATATATAACCGCTTTTGCGAGTTTTGAGACAGAATTTTAAAAGATAAGTGAAGTTTTTGCTAAAGCAAAAGTGAAGTTTGGCTTATTAGCCAAGTGAAGTTGTTTGCTACGCAAACAGTGAAGTTAAGCTTGCTTTTAAGGCAAGCTTAGTTAAGGCTTTATTTAAAACGGTTTTACGTATAAATAACAGCCATAATTTTTACGAAGTAAAAACTTCACTGCGCTAACAGCGCAACTTCACTCACAAAATGAACTTCACTTAGGCGCAGCCCAAATTTCACCTAAAAGGCAAGAAGCCGAGAGGAATAATCCTCTCGGCTTCCGTTACCTATTCGGTTTTTATTAGAGCGCAAGCTCCGAAGCATCGAAGGTCAACGCCATTTCAAGCCACGTAGCCTCGCCGCCTTCAACAATCGTTCTTTCTTCAACGCTGAAGATTACGGCAACGTTTTCTACCTCGATTCCCAACTCTGCAATGCACGCCTTCAAAACGTCCATGTTCACGGTTACGATACCGCTTTCACGGTTATGCTCGTAGCAGTGGTCGCCCTTCCATTCGTTTTCAGGGCTCGTTACCACCTTCGTGTACAAATCGTCCGCCGTGATGGTAATACGCTCCGTGCTGTTGTAATCGTAGTTCAAAACGATGTCGACAAGCACAAGGCTATCCTGACCTTGAACGGCTCTCCATTCACGGTAGTTATAGTAACCCACCTTAAGCACGCCGTCTTCTACCATATCCTCAAGGGAAATGATTGCATCCGAGCCCGTGGAGCTTTCCGTTCCGCAGTGTCCGCAATAGTAATGGTCACCGTTATAGTACCAGTTGTGTCCGTCGTCGTGGTTAGCCCACCAATGCTCATCAGGCGCGCGGTAGTAGCCGTCTTCATCTCCGCACACGCTGCAAATTCTACCCTCGTAATAGTACTGCGTGCAGGAATCGCCATCCTTACCGCTTACATATTGGTAGTTATGGTTCGTACCGCTCGTTTCATACTCGCCCGTTTTAAGGTCATATTGCATGTACGTGCAATACTCGTCGTATTCTCTGTACCAACCGTAAGTACCCAACACGTCCTCATAATAGGTCTGTCTACCATGTTCATCATAAGTATTACGAGACCAAGAGGTAACCGTACCGCAGTGCTGGCAGGTCCATTTCGTTTCCCAACCTGTACCGTACTTATTGCTGTATTCCGTAGAAGAATACGTGTCGTAATAATGGCGGTTATACGGTCCTTCGTTATCCACCAACGTAAGCGCTACGTTGCCTGCCTTATCGAAGAAACGGTAGGTGTAGGTAGACCATACCTGACAGCCGTCCTCCGTGCCATTGTAGCTATAATTCCAATCGCATTCTACCGTGTACTTGTACTGACAAAGCTCAAGCGAGCAGGTGTACGTTTCGATATAATTTCTATGCGTATGCTCGTCAACGATATACTGCCTATCCGAATTGTTAAAATAATGCATATTGCTTCCGTTGCCTTGCCAATGATCAATATACTTTTCTGCACCGCAAGCGCATTCATACCATACGACAACCATATCACCGCACTCTTCGCTGACGTCTTCAATTACGTATTCGTGGCGATAGGTATTATGATAATATTCTTTATGGAAAGAGGTGATTCTGTCGCAATCTACGCACTTCCAATACATGTATACACCGTCCTCACAGCTCGTGGAGCCGGGAGCGAGCTCGTAATACATCTGGGTGTTATGTCCGCCGTCTACGTACTGTGCGGTACGTGCGCCGCAAACGGTACATTCGTAGATTTCATAGGTGTATGCACAGCCTTCGCCTTTCTTCGTTTCAACCAGCTTGTAGCAATGCTGCGTACCCGAAGCGTATTCGCCGGTCGCCGCGTTGTATGCAAGGGTAAAGTAACGGCTCTGATTCCAATCTTGAACGAGTACGTTTTCCGTGCCAACCACGTTACCGTCTGCATCAATCCATGCATCGCAGTAGCCGTAGTAGCCGCGCCAGTAGCCTTCCGAAATCAACCAACCGTGACAATCGGTGGACGCCATGAAATCAACGTCGCTATCTCTCATCATATAGAGGTTGGTGAGACGAATTCTTGCCTTCGTGCAAGTCTTGCCGTTATAGGTTTCCGTGCCGTAAACGTTTTCGATGTCGTAGTCGGAAAGGTACCATTCTTCATCATAGTAGTAATCGTCGGACGAATCGCCGCCAAAGTACCAAAGATAGGTCTTGCCGTCTACTACGTAAACGTTATAGTTATCCGTTTCGAAGCCTTCCGTGAACTGATATGCTTTCTTTGCAGCTTCTGCCTTTGCAACTACGTCTTCGTATACGCCTGCATACGTACCGTCTGCAACGAACTTAAATTCGCCGTTAATCTTCACGTCGTAAAGGGTGTAAACACCGTCCTGACCAAGCGTCTTGCCCGTATTGTCTACGGGAACGAAATCAGTAAGCTTCGCGCCGAAGGAAAGGAGCGCACCCGATTTATCCGTCGTGAAGGTTACAGGGTTGTTACGAAGTGCCTTCGTTACGTCTTCAATCGTCGCTTGAATATCTGCAATTTCGCCGTCCGAAAGCTCTGCCATATCAAAAATCTTCATCGCTTTGAGCTGTTCAGCGCACTCATTGATCATCGCTTTATAATCAATCGCTTCCTCTACCACTTCGCTAAGCATCTCGTCGAGGACCTCGGAAATCTTCACGTTGCCCATTTCCGCGATCGTCGCTTTGATGTCGAATGCTTCGGGAGCTTCGTTTGCCGCCATAGGCTTCACGCCTCCCTGAATACCTTGACTGGGCATACTACTGTTGCTGCTAGCGTTGCCGCCAACAGAGCCGCCGCCCATGTTACCCATCATGCCGGCATATTTGTTGATAAAGGTATATACCGTATCAATATTGATACCCCATGCTGCAAGCTCGGTCTTAACGTCCGCTTCAAACTGGGCAACCGTCTTATCAACGGAAGCTACAAGGAAGCTCTGCGTTGCCGCAAACGCACCTTCGCCGAACACGAGGTCGAAAAGCTTATCAACCGTGTTGTTCTTAATCGCATTGTACATTTCAAGCGCGCGGTCTGCATTCAACGTGAACATATAGCCGTTTTCCGTTTCGGTCTTGGTGAAACAATATTCAATGACCGTTTTCAGGACGTTGTTCATACGGCTGTTTTCGCCTGCGCCAAAGCCCGAAAGCAAACCGCCGATTTCTGCAACGTTGCCGCTCATCATTTGAATAAACGCAGGGAATTCATCTTCTTCCATATCGAACATATACGATTGAGGAACAACCATATACTGTTCGTAAGCAGCGCCCATTGTTTCCGTTGCCTTTGTGTATGCGTAAATCATACCGTCACGGAATACGAATTTCATAACGCCGGAAGCGTTATCCGAGGACGGGGATTTGCCCGTTTCTTCGTTCGTCATGACCATGGTACCCTCGCCTTTGCCTACGATACCCGTTTCGTCGAATCCGATTTGTACCTGTGCAAGGGACATTTTATAGGTTATGTTCTGCTTGTCACCGTTCGAATAGGTATTCACCATTTCGATGTTCAAGCCGCTTACTTCAAGATAATAGGTTTCTACCAACGCAAGGCTTTCTACCATATTCCAGTAGAAGTTATTGGTCGCCGCATTGGGGTCCTTACGACCGCAAACGCTGCAAGCGCCGTTCGCATAGGTGTGGCCCTTTGCGTCCGTTTCGCTGTCGGTGTAGGACGAATTACATACCGTACAGGTATGCGTCGTATAACCGTTTGCCGTACAGGTAGGTGCGGTTACGCTATCTTCATACTTATGCGCAACCTTTGCCGTGTAATCGGAAACGTATTTGTCGTTACAGAGCGAACAGGTATATACGGTATAGCCCATTTCCGTACAGGTAGCCGCAACGACCGCCGACGAATAGTTATGCGAAAGCGCGGGCGTGAAGTTCGTGCGGGGCTCAACCTTCTTACAAACAAGACAGGTCTTTACCGTGTAGCCCTGCTGATTACATGCAGGATCAACCACCGTCGTTTTATAGGTATGCCCGTATGCTGCACAGCGTTCTGCCGCCGTCAAACGGATAACCGTATAATACGAGAAATGGTTGGTGGTGAAGGTAGCAAAGCCTTCGCCGTTTACCTCGGAATAGGTAGCAGGCATTGCCGTTACTTTACCCTCATCGTTTATGTAATAAACGCTGACCTCATCGGGGTCCATACCGTATTCAAGCGTATAAGGAACGGTTACGGTAAGCTCGCCGTTGAAATTCTTAATCGGGCCGCTTGCGTTCGACATATTGAAGTTGTATACAGGGTTATTGCCAAGCTTGTTTGCCGTTTCGTTATCAATAATTCCCGAAACGTCCGCTTCTTCAACCGAAAGATTAACGTCTGCGCTGCCGAGCTGATTCTTAACAGCCTCGTCCATCTTAATCGCTGCGTTTTGAAGCTCTACCTCGCCTGCATCCTGAATTGCCGAGGAAGGAACGGTAGCCGAGGTCTGCGTCTTTGCAGAGAATACAGTCTTGGTTTCTGTACAACCGATGTGCTGACAGCTATAGCTCGTCAAGCCGTTATTCGTACCGCTAACCTGCCAATCATGCGCATTGGGATTGATTGCGATTTCTTCGGTAATTCTTTCGCCGCAATCATTACATTCAATCATTTTTGTACCGACTGTCGTACAAGTAGCTGCCATAGTGGTAACATGCGTGTTTGCATGTTTTTGGTATTCGCTTACAACAACCACAATAGACTCGCCGCAAGACTTACATTTTGTTGTTTCAATACCTTGATAGGTGCAAGGCGCAATTTGCACTTCTTCCGTCGTCCACGTGCAGCCATCGGTGTTGTGACCGGTCGCGCGCGCCGTGACGTTACGATAGCTGTCGCCGCAGCCTTTACAGGTATACGTCGTCATACCGTCCGTTGTACAGGTCGCTGCTACAACCGTTTCTTGATAGTTGTGATCGCCCGCCTTCGTTACGTTCGTCTTCTGGGTCGTACCGCAAACCGAACAGGTGTTCAGCGTGTAGCCGTCCGAAAGACAAGTCGCTTCGACAACCGTCGTGTTGTACTTGTGTCCGCCTGCGATTTTTTCCGTCTTCGTTTCGCTACACTTCGTACAGGTGTACAGCATGCTACCGTCCGTTGTACAGGTTGCCGCCGTTTGCACTGTGCCTTCATTCCATACGTGCGTACAAGCCGTCGTAGACGAGTCTTTTTTACCGCTGGAACTTTCCTCGTCGTCCTTACATGCCGCAAAGCCGAACATCAACGTCGTGCCAAGCGTCACACAAGAAAGGGCAACGAGTGCTTTTTTGAGCCATTTCTTCACTGAGTTATACCTCCATTTTTCTTTTTACTTTTTCGGTAACAGTCCTCCGTAAAAAGCAAAAAAAGCGTTTCTCGCTTCTATTCATTATTATATCACACGCACACGCAGGTGTCAAGCGCGAAAGGGAAATTCTTTTGTGAAATTTTAGCGATATTTGCTAAACAAACCTCTTATTCATTCTCCCGATTGAAAATATCGATTCAATTTAAAATATCGTTGACAAAGCTACGGATAATATGCTATACTATGATAAATTCACGAAAAGGTGTTAAAAATCATGAGTAAGGTATATATTCCAAAGGGTTACGAATCGGCTTTGGGCTTATACGATACGCAGACGGCGATCGGGCTATTGAAGCGCACTTTTGAAGAGCGGCTTTGCCTCGTTTTGAACCTTAAACGCGTATCTGCCCCCCTCTTCGTTGACCCTACGACAGGTTTAAACGACGATTTAAGCGGCACGGAACGCCCCGTTCGTTTCGATTTAAAGGAGACGGGGAAGGATGCAGTCGTGGTGCATTCGCTCGCAAAATGGAAGCGTATGGCGCTCTCTGTTTACGGCTTTTCCGCAGGCGAGGGCTTGTATACGGACATGAACGCAATCCGCCGTGACGAGGAAATGGATAACCTGCATTCGGTGTACACCGATCAGTGGGACTGGGAAAAGATTATCACCCCTGAAACTCGAAACGTCGAATATCTTAAAAACGTAGTACGGGGCATTGTCGGCGCGATATGCGACACCCTCGATTTTCTGCGCTGTCGGTATCCGCAAATCGGTGTTGAGCTGACACGTACCGTGAAATTTATCACCTCACAGGAGCTTGAAGATTTATACCCCGAGCTTTCCTCTAAGGAACGCGAAAACGCCATTGTGAAAGAGCATAAAACGGTATTTATTATGCAGATTGGCGATAAACTGAAATCGGGAAAGCCGCACGATTCGCGAGCCCCCGACTACGACGATTGGAGCTTAAACGGTGATATCTTGTTCTGGGACGACGTACTCGGCTGTGCGATGGAGATCTCGTCCATGGGTATTCGAGTTGACGAAAAAGCCTTAGATGAACAGCTGAAAAAATCGGGCTTAGACGAGCGCAGAGCACTCCCCTTCCATAAGGCACTTTTGGCAGGAAAATTACCTCTTACAATGGGCGGCGGTATCGGGCAATCAAGGCTTTCCATGCTGTTGCTTGGAAAAGCGCATATCGGCGAAGTACAGGTTTCCCTTTGGGATGAACAAACCCGACGTACCTGTGCAGAAAAAGGCGTAGTGCTGTTGTAATGAACTGAAAAAACGGACTCTTTTGGAAGGGTCCGTTTTTTTTGTGAATTGGAAAGGTTTTTTATCATCAAGTCTATTATAGGTGAAGTTTGTCCTTTAGACAAGTGAAGTTTGCTGAAAGCAAGTGAAGTTGTTCGTTGCGCGAACAGTGAAGTTAAGCTTGCCTAATCGGCAAGCTTAGTTTAGGCTTTATTTAAAACGGTTTTTACGTATAAATAACAGCCATATCTTTTACGAAGTAAAAACTTCACTTGGGCATAGCCCAAACTTCACTCACGAAGTGAACTTCACTTGTCTAAAAGACAAACTTCACCACAAAAAATCCTCTTACGGAAATTTCCGTAAGAGGATTTTATCGTTTTTAGGAAACCGTAAAGTTCCACGTTGCGCCGGTGCCGTCTGCCGAACAGGTTGCCGTCAAGGTCTTCGTTACCTCGTAATAGCCTGTCGAAGTACAGATCTTCGTGCCTGCCGCAATCACCAATACGTCGCCACTCTTATAGTTCCACGTGTCAATCTGCAAAATCTTATTGACGCCGCCGTGGTATGTCCAAGTACCTACGTATGCATTGCCGTTCAGCGTTACGCCGTCTAACGCAAATATCGTATGGTTCTGTTGTGCGCCATTGAACAATGCCTCAGTCAAGAATATACGAATCATATAATTCTGCGCCACTCCGTCCTTTAAATCGGAGAAGCTTGTAATATTGCCTACCGTCGACCAATCGATTTCGCCAAGCTTCGGCGTGGACTCTCTTACCCAGTTCCACGTAGCGCCGTTTCCGTTTGCGGTGCAAAGCGCCGTCAACGTCTCCGTTACTTCATAGTACGAGGAGCCCATATAAATCTTCGCACCAGCCTCAATCTCGAGTACGTCGCCTGCCTCATAGTTCCAGTTCGACAACTGCAAAATCTTGTTGCCGTTACCGTGGTATGCCCAAGCACCCGTATAAGCCATGCCGTTCAAATAAACGTTACCGCCGACTACTACCTGATAGCTTGTCGAGCCGCCAAACAGCTCCTCCGTTAAGCTCATACGAATCGTATAGTTTTGCGGAACGCCATTGTTTACGTCAGAATAGCTTGCAATTCTATGGATTGTGCTCCAATTCAACTCGCCCACTTTCGTAGGGTTAAGAACGGGCTTCCATTCAGCACCATTATAAATACCCATAACGTCTACGGTGAATCTGAGCTTATAAGGGATATTCGAATGCGAGAATATCGTGCCCGCTTTGATTGTGAACATATCCCCTGCTTCCAGATTCGTCGTATCAAAACGAAGCTCTAACAACGAGCCGTGTTCAGCCCCAAAGTAGTTGAATGCACCAGAAGCATCGAAGTTTGCGTCAACGCCGCCGACAAGCAACGACATTTCACCGCTCACAGCCATGCCATAGTGTCCACCGCTGATATTGTTAAGCCCTGCAACCGCCGATTCATTCAGATTGATACGAACGCCCGTATATACACCTTCCTTATAGCGGCTAATACCGCTTACACAGTTCAGGCCCAAATCAATGTAAGCCGCCGCATTGACCGTAACCGTCGTACCGCTGAAGATATAATCGGTCGTATACGAGCCGTCAGGATTCTGCGTTGCGCCCGTTACCGACAAAAGTTCGCAGCCTGCGTTCGGGGTAATCTTGAAGGTTACGCGATCGCCCGCTTGAACTGCTACGTTTGTAACCTCCTCGTCGTCTACGGTAATTTTTGCATTCGCCACATTGAAGCTTACCGCATAGGTCGCCTCGCGGTCTACGTACGTAGAGCCGTTCCAAACGTAATTCCACGTATCGCCAATCAATACGTAACCCGCGCCATCTCTAAGCCAAAGCTTCGTACCTTCCGCAACCGAAAGCTTATCGCCCACCGCCGTTGCCTGGAATGCTTTTCCAAAATCCTCGCCTGTAAACGCAAGAATGGTATTGCCTGTATATACGCCTTCCTTGTACCCATATACGAAGCCACTGGTCGTAGCCGAGCCGTTTAAGGTAGCCGTGCCGTCTACGTCCGCAAAACCGTATACGCCTTGAATCAGCGCACCGTTCAAGGAAATACGAATTTCACCGCTATGCGAACCGTCGTGTCTGAAGCTCGCAATATCGCTCTTGCAAATCGTTCCAAGGTTGGCGTCCTTATAAACAGGTGAGCCGTTCGAGCCGGAAACGCTAATCGACAAATCTTCTGTAACACGGTAAGCGCCCTCAAACGAAAGATTGCTGTTATTCAAGAGCCACAAATACGTGCCCGCCTTAATGGTTACAGAGCCACCTGCCGCACCAAAGTTTACGCCTTGGATTTCAAACAGATTATTCCCTGCGCCGTGATAGAAGAATTTTGAATAATTCGTACCATGACAGACAACGCCTTCGCCGTCAATGAAGGTATCGTCTACGATAACACGATTCCAACCGTAATCCGACCAGCTTTCCTTCGTCGTATAACGAATGGAATAGGTTTGACCATTATCGTCCGTGTTAAATCTCATCGAAAGGATATCCGCTCCCGAAATGTCCTTAACCTCGGGATTCGTGATCCATTGACCAGAGCCAACTTCGGGTTCATACACGTAATAAGAAATAACGTCTTCCGTCAATCTATAAATCTGATCGCCCACCCAGAATTCTGTATTAGCAGGGATGGTTACCCAGTCCCCCGTTACGCTCATTTTGTCCAAATAGATACGCAGCAGCGAATATTGCGTGCCGTTTGCTGCCGTTTCGCCGTGGTAGTATATCTTATCGGGATTGAGCTCCGTTACGTTGTCGGTATTGTGATATGTCAACTTGCCGTCATTGAGTACAACCTTGACCGTCCTATCCGCCCAACGGGTGTTCGTCGTAACGTCAATATAAATCTGTTCGTTACCATCTTTATCGATTTCCGTTCGCGTACTTGCAGTCTTAAATTCCCCCGCGGTGATATTATGCTCATCAAACGAGAAGACCCAATCGACACCACCGCTATACGTTGCCGTAATCGTTTCTGCAAATACATAGTAGCCGTTGTTTTGTACCAGCTTCGTACCTGCTTCAATCGTCAAAACGTCGCCGTCTTCTTCGCCCCAAAGATCGTTGGTTTGAGGAAGTTCAAGGATTTTATTAGCGCCTTGGTTCCAATAATAATAACCGGTGGTGATATAATCCACGCTACCACCTATAAAACGCGTAATATAAATACTGCTTTCCTTCGTGCAGCCGTCTGCCTTTTCCAGCGTTGCACCGCCGTTGATTAAGAAATCGCTACGGAAAGTAACACGAATATTATATTCCTTATCATTTTCAGGACCTTCCGTATAATTCACAATTGTAGCAATGTCTCCGAGATGGATTTCACCAAGAGGAAGCTGCCAGTTTGCGTTGTTGTATTCGAAGGTGTAATCGGTACCCAACTCGTACAAGCAACCGTTGTAATAGAACTGCGAGCTCTTCAAAATCGTCAACGTATCGCCGTTAGAAATTTGGTCATAATCAAAGCTGATAACAAGCTGCGATTTCGCATCGGCATATTTAGCCTCATCCGTCGCCGCATTCTCATTGATATTTACAACTTCTACCGTAACCGTCTTCGCTTCTACAACCGTGCCATCGCCCTTGACCATATCAACGTTTTCAGGGCTGAGCGTCGTACCGTGACCAAAGTTTTTCGCGGAAAGCGTAGCCCATACCTTAAAGCCTGTTTCCGTATAATTAACGCCCGTCAAAACGAATTGACTGGTTGTTGTCGAAGTGAGCTGAATTTTCGTCGTTTCCGCACCGCCTAAGTTTTCAAACGTAGCCGCCGTAGGAGGCGCAACCTCGCCGTTGCCCTCTTCATACCACCAAGACGTGTTTTCCGCAAGCGTAGGAATATTCAACGCGTCGCCGTATTCAACGGTTTCCGTCGTTTTTGCACTGCCTACCTGGTAGGTGTATTGGTACTTAGGAATATAGTAGTTTAACGCCGTTTCTTGCGTATCGTTCCAGTTTGCATTTGCATCGTCGCGCGCCGCTTTTGCAACGTACGCCATGCTCTTCACGCCTACGTCCGTTTTGTTCCAGGTCGAACCGCCGTCCGTCGAGAACACGCCCATAAAGCAAAGATCGGTTGCGTGCTTCGTCGCAGGAAGATCGTATATGTAAGCGATAGATTCCATAAAGGACGTATCCTTGTCGTATTCCTGCCAATACTCCGTCGTGTTAATCTTTACCGCTTTCGGAGTATCGTAGCCAAGCTCCGCCGTGCCTAAAATACTCTTAGGCAATACGACCGTATAGGATACGAAATTTTCATTCGCGCTGTACGTTTCATACAGGGATTTTTCCAAAAGAATATGGAAACGAATACCCTTTCTTTGACTGTACACGTCCCCCTCGTCGTTAAAAAGACGCACGGAACCGCCCGCCGTTTTATACGTGTCGGGGTTCAAGGTTACGTTTGCGCTCGCCGTCTTAGAATCCAGCTTCCACATGGCAAGCCCAAAAAAGGTCGCCAAGAAAAGCAGGCACGACAGTACGATTACTTTAAGCTTTTTCATACTCAACGTTTTCATACCTTACCTCCTTATTGTCCCCAGTCTTCGCCCGGCCACTGTTCGCCCGGAGGGCTTACCGTGACGACGTCCTCTGCTTCAAAGCGGATTACATCCAGCTTCAGTTCCTCGTAGTTACGAGCATTTTCAACACTTTTTATCACATTCAATTTGCTCATAATACCTCTCCTTTTTTATTATACTTTTATTATACTTATAAAATTTAAACCAAATAAATTCTTTATTTGCTGTAAAACAGCAAATAGCCCATGGGCTGCCACGCGTAAAATAGAATATAAAGTGTATCGCGCGCGTGGAAAAAAAATAAATAAGTTTTACAATCGATAAAACTGATTGCTATTTACTGCTTCATAGCTGTTTTCGATATCGATGCTTTACTTATAGTATGATAGAATATTATAGCACCATGTTTTGTCAATGTCAATATATTTTTTGCTTTTTTATATTAAAAAGCTAAACTTCTTAATTTTTGACATATTTCGAGTAAAAATTACGCCGTGCGGTCCATTTTCCGCACGGCGTAAATCCCATTCATTTTTTTAATTGATTAAAGATACTTCTTTAAAGCGTCCGTTTTGTCCGTTCTTTCCCAAGCAAAACCCTCTCTTCCGAAATGTCCGTAAGCAGCGGTTGCCGCGAATACGGGCTTTCTCAAATCCAAGGTTTTGATGATGTTGTACGGACGAAGATCAAACTCCGTCTTAACGATT
>JAFUMY010000111.1 GCA_017482415.1 Clostridia bacterium | reverse complement strand
TTTGACTGGTAACGGCGACGAAATTGCGTTGGCGAACGCATACAGCGAAGCAGAACAGTATATGACCGAATATGAAGCGGCGAACTACGTTAGACCTGCGGTGATTGTTGCAGCAAAAGACGTTGCGCTTTGTCAGGCGGTAATCGATGCGGCGGCTGGTTCTAATGCACAGCTTGAAGCCATTGAAGCATATCGTCAATTTGCAAACAGTCTTTCCGCGGAAGACAAAGCAAGCGAATGGCATCAAACGTGCGTTGCGGCAGTAAATGTGGTTATCTTAGAAAACTACTATGAAGAAGTAATCGTTGAAAACGATCCAACCGTAGATACCTCGAACGGCGCGTCGGATAGCGGCGAACGCATCCAAACGGGTTGGGGCGGACAG
Source organism: Clostridia bacterium (assembly GCA_017482415.1). Taxonomy (GTDB): domain Bacteria; phylum Bacillota; class Clostridia; order Christensenellales; family Borkfalkiaceae; genus Scatosoma. The sequence continues at coordinate 14,021 of JAFUMY010000111.1, read as the reverse complement.
CATACGGGGTACAACACGTCGTATGAAACCTACGTGCATATGATGCAATTCAACTCTGGTAACTACGATGGTATCGTTACGCTTCCTAAGTTTAACTACAATGCAAGCGTAGAAACTTACTTTGGCTTGTTTGCCATTACGAGCAGTAACGGTAAGATTACGATTGGCGGTCAATCCTTCTCGTTTGATAGTTCGAAAGAGCATTACTTCAAGGTAATGATTAAAGACGGCATTTTGACGATGACGGACGACAGTCAAGACGACAGAGACGGCGGCGCGGCTATCTTTACGGTCACGCTTTCCGCGGACGTATTGAACGGCACGACGGGGCTTGTTATCGACTTCCAGTTCGACGCATGGTCGCAGGCGGAAATCACCGAAATGCGTTATACACGTGCGATTATAAGTGAAAGTGTTTATGAAAACGACCCTAACGTAGATACCTCGAACGGCGCGTCGGATAGCGGCGAACGTATCCAAACGGGTTGGGGCGGTCATCATAACGAGTATAATACTTCTTATGAAACCTACGTGCATATGATGCAATTCAACTCTGGTAACTACGACGGTGTCGTTATGCTGGACGCTTTCAATTACAATGCTTACGACGAAGTATATTTTGGTTTGTTTGCGATTACGGGCGGCAACGGTAAGATTACGATTGGCGGTCAATCCTTCTCGTTTGATGCTTCGAAAGGTCATTCCTTCAAGGTAATGATTAAAGACGGCGTCTTGACGGTGACGGACGACAGCAAAACGAATAACGACGGCGGTGCGACGGTGATTACGACGACGCTTTCGGCGAACGTATTGAACGGCACGGCAGGGCTTGTTATCGACTTCCAGTTCGACGCATGGTCGCAGGCGGAAATTACCGAAATGCACGCAAGTACTAGCGTGAAATTGATAAGCTAAGTTGATTTTTCGGTAAATAAATGATAAAAAGGGCGGTATCGCTTTGTGTAAACAAGGTGATGCCGCCTTTTTCCGATTTTTATGGCGGAAAAGCGTATAAAAAAACGGCGTTCCGTTTGGAACACCGTTTTGCATATAAGAAATTATAGTTGTTTTTTTCGGAACGCCAACGGCGTACACGAATATTTTGCTTTGAATATTTTATTAAAATAAGAAACAGAGGAGAAACCGATATCCGTACAAATGGACAATACTGAATCGTTTGTGTACGTCAACGAATGTGCGGCGAGGGTGAGCCGTTGGTCATTGAGGTAATCGGTCAAGGTCATATTCATATATCGCTTAAACGAACGACAAATATATTCTTTGCTGTAATAAAAGGGAGATAAAATTTCATTTAATCCCGCTTTGATGAGAGTGGGAGTATTCAGCCGCAACAAAAGCTCTTGAAACCACGTGGGATAAGAAAGCGACTCCGAATGCTGGTTTAATAAGAGTTTTGCCATTAACTCTGCGCCGATGGCGCGCGCCGAAGCTAAAATTAAATTGGGGCGCGAGAGAGGAAGTGTGGAAATTTCCGTGAACACTTCTTCAAAATGGTTGAGCTCTTTAATGGTTAAAGTGATACGCTTTTTATATTTATCGTTGATGAAATTTTCATACAAATTGGGGTCAATAAAAGAACAAACGTCTTCAAAGAATTTCTTTTGGAAAATAATATCACGGTGACTGCACGTGTTGCCTTTTTTTCGCCCGAAAAAATGCCTATCATCGGGTTTTAAGAAATACATATCCCCCGTTGTAAGCGTTTCTGTGACCCCATTCAACGTGTGCGTTATACTCCCGTTTTGAATATAAAACACCTCAAAAAAGGTATGGTCGTGTAAAAAATGGTCGGTTGAGTCTGTGATTTTGGATGCAAACGGAATTTGTTGCGTCGTCCATAAATCAAGCAAATGCAAGTTTTTCATCATTTTCTCCTATCGTCTTTGAATTATAGCATGGGAAAATTTATAAGTCAATAATAGATAGGATAAGATGTCAATACAGAGCAATTTCTCATCAACAAAGCGGTAGAAAAAAGGCTGGTTGAATGATAGAATTAGAATGTATTAAAATGGATTATGCGCCTATATTTAAAAAGACGTAAAAAATGTCGTCGAGAAGACGGTAGAGAAGTGTAACGAGATGTGATAAATGATAAAAGAGCAACTTGATTGTAGACAATATAATATAGACGAGGTTGCTTTGCAAAAAGCAAAGTGGATTTCGCACCCTTGCGCGCGTGAAAATACGTTGGCGTTTGAAAAACAATTTTCAAGCGAAAAAGCCGTATCGGCACAGCTTATGGTATGTGGGCTTGGTTTTTTTGAAGCTTATATCAACGGAAAGCGCATTGACGAGCGGTATTTTTTACCTGCGTTTACAGATTATGAAAAGAGGGATGTATATAAAAACCGAGAGCTTCTAATAGGACGTCATCAAAGAACGTTTGCTTACAGTTACGACGTGACGGAATTTTTACAAGGGAACAATACTTTACGCATATTGGTCGGAAACGGATATTATCATAACGTGGATCGTCCTGAAGAGCCTTACGTATCGTACGGCGATAAAAAGATATTGTTTGCTTTGCGCTTGTGCTATGAGGACCGCGAGGAGCTTCTCATTAGCGACGAAAGTGTTTCCGTGAAATATTTACCCGAAGTATCCGGCTTATACGAAGGCGAATATATAGATTTTTCCGCAGCGGAAGACCCGTTTGTTTTTGCGACGCTTGCGTCTGCGCTCAAAGGGGATGTACAGCTTGTAGATGCAAAAGCTGCCTTGGGTGACGTTGTGGGACGGACGCTGTACCCTATATCCGTAAAACCGTTAGGGAAAGGTCTTTTATATGATTTTGGCATCAACCATTCAGGCGGTATCGTTTGTTCTATAAAGGGGACGCGAGGACGTAAGGTTGTTATTAAATTTGCAGAAGTCCTTTATGACAACGGAGAGCCAAATTATGAAACGAGCCGTTGGTGTGCGTATGATGAAAAGGGTGCGCTGACGCATCTAATCGACCAGATAGGCGAATATGTGTTAAGCGGGAAAGAGGATTTTATCCAACCGAGATTTCGATGGAATTGCTATCGTTACGCTTATATCGAAGACGCTACGGATTTGGAAATTAAAGATATGCGTTCATACTTTATCCATATGGACGTGGAAAATGGCAGCGGCTTTACTTGTGATAATGCACTTTTCAACGAAATATATGAAAAGACACACCGTACGTTGCTTTGCAATTTACACGCAGGGGTAATGACGGATTGTCCGCACCGTGAAAAAAGACCTTATACGGGGGACGGTGGAATCATCGCGGAAACAGCGTTGTATGATTTTGGAAGTATCCCCTTTTTGACAAAGTGGTTGGACGACATACTCGGCTCGCAGACGGGGGATGGTTTTATCCCTTACACCGTACCGTATAGCAGCGGAGGAGGCGGATATGCTTGGAGCAACGTCATCGCGAGTCTGCCTACGTTATTGTATCGTATGACGGGTGACGTGAAGTATATTGAAAAAAGTTATCCGATTTTGGTGAAATGGTTAGGCTACTATAAAGCGCATTCTGTGCAGAATATCGTGTGTTCTACAACGGGGCAAGCGTGGTGTTTAGGGGATTGGCTCGCTCCTGAAATTACAGAATTCAACATTCCTTTTATGCACACGCTGTGTTATCATCAAGCGGTATCTGCGGCATTATTTTCCGCAAACGTATTGGGGAATCAAGACGTGGAAAAATGGGTGCAGTTAAAAGAGGATATTGCTCAAGCGATACATAAAAACTTTTTTGATGAGGGCAATTATACCTATTGCAAAGGGATTCAAGGAGAAAACGTTCTGCCCTTGGCGTATGGTATTGTACCTAAGAAATATCGAGAAAAGCTCAAAGAAAAGGTACGGTATACGTATGCGATAGAAAACGATTTGCATTTGGATACGGGAATTATCGGAACCCCCATTCTGCTTGAATATTTAACCGAAAACGGTATGGAAGATATCGCATACGCAATTATGACGCAAACGAGCTATCCTTCCTATGCGTATATGTTAGAGGGAGAAACAACGCTGTCCGAGCATTGGTCAAAGCGTTGGCCTGATTATCATATCGGTAATTCGGATATCGTTGTGAAAGGCGGAGGGCATTTATCCCATTGTCATCCTATGTTCGGCAGTGTGGTGGCTTGGCTGTATAAACGTGTCGCTGGTTTAGATTTGTCGGCTGTATATCAAGGGAGCATACGTTTTACGCCGAGGTTTACCCGCTTTCTTAACACGGCATCCGCAACGTCGGAAACACCGTTTGGTAAAGCAAGTATTTCTTGGCGAAATGAAACGGATTTTTCCGCGGAGCTTCAAATTCCCAACGGATTGAGCGGCGTATTTGAATTGAAGACGGATAAACCCTTATACGTACAAACAAGCCAAGGGCAAAAACAAATGTACAAGCCCGAGGGCGGAATGGTACGGATTGTATTGCCTGCTGGAAAAATTTACATTGCCACAAGCGGTGTAGAAGCGTGATAAAATAAAAATATACAATGACATTTCATTGAATATCAATAAAAAGAAAAAATTGTAAAGGAGTCTTTATTATGAAAAAAATTATGTGTTTAGCATTGGCTGTCGGTATGATGGTTTCATGTCTTGGTACGACAGCGTGCGGCAATAACGGTAGCTCGGAAAGCAGTTCGGTTGACGCGGAAGGCAAAACGCTGATTAAGGTTGCTTCGTATAACGGCGGTCTTGGGTTGAATTGGCTGAGAGAGGCGGCAGGTCGTTTTTCAGCGGAATATGCAGACAAATCTTTTGAAACCGGCAAGATGGGCGTTGCGGTAGACGTTGTGGAATCGTTGGCGGGCGATATGCTTGCGAACAAATCTTTGAACGAAGACGTATATTTAACGGAATCCGTCGATTATTATTTGATGCAGTCGCAGGGTAAATTTGCCGATATTTCCGACGTAGTTAAGGCTGACCTCGCTTCATACGGTGAGAGCGGTAAAACGATTGAGAGTAAAATGGATACTGCTATGAGCAGTTTCTTAAAAGCAAAGGACGGAAAATACTATGGTATTCCTTTCTATGACGGTTTCTACGGCTTTATCTATGACGTGGATATGTTTGAAGGGAAGGGTTGGTTCTTTGACGAAGCAGGCAACTTTACGCAGAAAAACAAATCGAAGGGGCTTGACGGTAAAGCGGGTACATATGATGACGGTATGCCCAAGACGTATGCGCAGTTTAGTCAGTTGGTGACAAAAATCCGTAACGACACAGATGGTATTACACCTTTCGTATATGGCGGTTCGGACAACGAAGGTTACTTTATTGAAGCACTTGCCAACTATTGGTCCAACTACGAAGGTAAAGAAAATATGCAGCGTAACTGGTCCTTTGAAGGGGAAACGGATTTAATCACTGGTTGGAACGGTGATACGCCTATCATTGAAAAGAAATCCATCAGCGCGGAAAACCGTTTCGAGCTGCAAAATCAGCCCGGTAAATATTACGCTTTGAAATTTATGAGAGAGGTAGTTACCGCAAACGGTCAAAACTTTACGGACGCTTCTAACTTCAAGGCGGCGCAGGCTAAATTGATTCAAAGCTATTTAGACGGCGACGTGCAACCCGGCGCAGTTGCCATGATTGTAGACGGTGCATGGTTTGAGAACGAAGCAGAGCTTTCCGGTACGTTTAAGACGGTATCGAAAATTGATTTTAGAAAAGATATCCAAGGTAAGGAGTATAAGAAGACGAGAAGATTTGCATTTATGCCCGTTCCTATGGTAAATGAAAAGTGTTCAACCAAGCAGACGCTGATTTCTTCTAACGAATCCTTCTGCTTCATCAATGCGGCTACTACGGGCGGCAAGTTGGATGTAGCGAAAGAATTTTTAAAATTCTTGCATACGGAAGCGGAGCTTGCTTCGTTTACGAAGATAACGTCGATTACGCGTCCTTACAGCTATACGGTTGATGCGGCTTCGAAAGAAGGAATGTCTTATTTCGGTCAGTCCTTGCTGCAAATGAAGGAAACGGCGGATATCGTATATCCTTATTCGGATAATCTTACGTATATTGAAAATTCTACGCAGCTTAGATTGGAAGCTTGGGCGTTTACCTCGAAATTTGGAGCTGCCTTGGTTGATAATCCTTTCAGTCAGTTTAGATTAAATGAAGGCTTGACGGCAAAAACGTATTTTGAGGGCTTGCGTAAAGCGTACTAAGTAAAAATATAAAAGAACTTACCGCAGCGCGCGATTTTGCGGCTGCGGTAAGCGAAAATATATACATAATTATAAATTTAGGAGAATGCTATGGTGGAAGCAAACGAAACAATTGCAAAAGATATTCCGAAAAAACCGAAAAAAATTTTGCATGTTAATGATTTTCATGTAAATAAAAAGAAATTATTTTACTACGGCTTGATGGTGATACCGTTGCTTCAATTTTGCATTTTCTATATCGGTGTCAATTTTCAAAGTATTTTATTGGCGTTTCAAGATTATGACAGTTTGAACGGTAAATTCGAGTTTATTGCGGGTGATATATTTAAAAATTTTAAAGATATTTACGTGGAATACACCGTGAATAATAATATCATTCCGCCTGCGGTGAAGAACTCTTTGATTTTGTGGTTTTGTACTGCCATTTGCGGAACGCTGATTGCGATTTTCTTTTCTTACTTTATTTTTAAATGTAAATCCATCGGTCGGTTTTATCGTTTTATCTTGTTTTTACCGTCCATCCTGCCCGGCGTATTGCTTGCCAATATTTTCGAGTGTTTGTCAAGAGACGTATTGCCGTTATTATTCGGTTGGGAAAATACTTTAGGCAGTAACGACCCGTCGGTAGTTCTGTGGACCGTTATCATGTATTCGGTATTTTTAGGATTTGGTACGCAAGTCTTACTGTACAGTAATGCGATGGAACAGATATCGCCTTCCGTTTTGGAAGCGGCGCAGTTAGACGGCGTAGGCAATATGGGGGAATTATTTTTTATTGTTCTTCCCGATATTATGGGTACGATATCTACCTTCATGATAGCAACGATTGCAGGTGCGTTTACAAACCAAGCGAACCTGTATACCTTCTACGGAGAGTGGATTGCAACGAATATGCCTGATGCGAATACGTTAGGTTATTATATGTTCGTTATTGTACAAAACGGCGGCAAATTCGGAAAAGATTATTACGGCTTTGCCAGCGCATTGGGGCTTTGCTGTACGGCGGTTGCTATTATTCCTACGGTACTGTTTAGACGATTTAGTAAGAGATTTGAGGAGTAAGGCTTATGGAAATGTTAAAGAAAAAGAAAAAAGTTTTCAGCGTTACGTTGATTATTTTATGCGTAATTCTTGCTCTGTACACGGTTATTTTGATTGTGCCTTTGTTGTGGGCATTGTACACCTCGTTTATCGATTATACAATGTACGACCTCGGAACGGCTCGCGAAGACCTCAAAATGATGATGGATTCGAAGTATTTGACTTTGCAAAATCTCATTACCGCGTTCACGAAATTTAAGGTGGATATTGGCGATGGCGTACATATTACGGAGATGTTCGTATATTCCGTTCTGTATTCGGGCGGTTGCGCGATTATTGCAACGATGGTACCGTGCGTGATGGCATACCTCGTTGCCAGATACGATTATTTTTTAGGAAAAATCGTATACGGCATTGTGCTTGTAACGATGGCAATTCCCATCGTTGGCTCACTTCCGTCGGAAATTCGAATGATTGAGAATCTCCATTTGATGGATACGATTTGGGGCTTGTATATATTGAGAATGAACTTCCTTGGAATCTACTTTTTAGTATTCCATGCACAGTTCAAGGCAATCCCTAAGGATTATACGGAGGCTGCGGAATTGGACGGCGCGTCCGATTGGCATATTATGCTTAGGATTATTTTCCCGATTTCCATCGGTACGATTACGACGGTTCTTTTATTGAACTTTATCTCATACTGGAACGATTATCAAATCCCGATGATTTATTGGCCGTCGCATCCTGTAATGGCATATGGTATGTATTACTTTGTAAAGGTTACGCGCGGTCAAGACGGACAGGGGAGTACGCCTGTAAGCGTATCGTCCATGATTCTCGTAGCAATCCCTATTTTGATTTTGTTTGGTATTTTTAACAAAAAAATTATGTCGAATATGTCCATAGGAGGCGTAAAAGGTTAATGAAAAAGTTTAACAAACCTTTTTTGAAAAAACTCGCGCTGTTGGCGGTAGTCGCTTGCACCTTCACGGTTGCAGGGGGTAGCGTCGCGGCGTCGGGCGAGGGGAAAGCAGGGCTTTCAAGTCCGCTTGCAGAAACGGTCAACATTGGAGACGTTGTGCAAGTACCCGATTATTACGTGGAGCTTGACGGAAAACTGGTCAAAGCAACGGCAAACATCTTGACGCCTGACGGCACGGTGTTCGCTGGTTCAAGATTCACGGTAAATAAGGGCGGCAGATACGTTGTGGAATACGTTGTCAACAATACGGTTGTACATACCGAAGATTGTCTTGCGGTGATGGGGGCGGCGGATATGTTTTCCGTAAATGCGCTTGCAAACGTCGAAGGAATTATGGAATACCCTTACTTACCTGACAATGAAGCATTTAAGGGGGTTGGTGTCAACGTTTATCCAGGAGCGGTGGTGTCGTTCGACCGTGATATCGATATGACCGACTTTTCCAAAAACGAGGTGTTTTTCGAAGCAACGGTTTCCCCGAAAGTGCAGGGGGAAACGGATTTCCAACAAATGATTTTAACGTTGACGGATTCCGAGGACAGTGCTTCGTATTTTAGAATTACCATCACAGACGGACACGCTGATGGCGGAACGCCTAAGCACGTTGTATTTATCAACGGCGCGGCAAACGGTCAAACGGCAGGCGGGTATAATTACGACGATACAACAAGACCCCCGTATTGGCAAGAAAAAAATATTTACGGTACGTCGATTGTCAGCAGCTTCCGCGCGGAAACGCAAAACGGATATTCGGAATATTCCATTAAGCTGTATTACGATTCTGCGGAAAAAGCCATATATACGGACCGTTATGGCGTAAAGAGCTTGGTTGTTGATTTTGACGATCCCGTTGTTTTCGGGGGAAACGTTTGGGACGGCTTTGACAGCGGTAAGGCAAATTTGAATGTTTCCTTTACAAATGTGGATACGAAGGGCGGTCAAGTCATCTTCAACCAAATTGCAGGGATTTCCTTACGTGAAGAAAATATTATAGATGGCGTTGCACCTGAGCTTACGGTGGATTTGGGGGAAGAAACGAAAGCCCCGAATGCCTTGCTTGGTACGCAGTACAAGATATTCCCTTGCAAAGCGGAAGATTTCTTTGATGCGAATGTGAAAGTCATGGCTTCCGTTGTATATGAAAACGTATTTAACGGTACGGTGAGTGACGTTTTGGTGCAAAACGGCACCTTCGTAACGGATAAGCTGGGCAAATATACCATTCGCTACGTTGCAACCGATTATTCGGGAAATCAATCGATAAAAGAAGTTTCCTTTGAATGTATTGCAGAGGCGGAGGCAATTACTTTTACAAAACTTCCTTCCGATTTTTCCGCGTCGATATTCGATTGCGTGCGCGTACCTTCCGTAAATGAAATTCGCGCGTTTGGCGGAAACGGTAAATTGAATATGTCCGTAAAAGCTTTTGCGCCTGACGGAAAGGAAGTCGAAATGACCGATTTTGCGTTTATTCCTCAGCAATTGGGAACTTATAAAGTCGTATATACGGCGACGGATTATTATGGGGTTTCCGCATCGTCTACCTTGCAGGTAGAGGTGTTGGCAGAAGATAAAACCCTGTTTATGAACGACATTGTATTGCCCAAGTTGCTTATTACGGGCTTTACGTACACAATTCCTACAATCGAAGCAAAAACCTGTTATCAGGGTGTGGTAAGCGATTGTAAAATAAAATATGTCGTAAACGGAAAAACGTTGGATAGCACGCGCACCTTCCAAGTAGAGGATACGGCGGCGCAGGTAGAAGTGGTTTGCTGTGCATTGACGGAAAGCGGCGTCGAATGCGATACGTTGAGTAAAGAAATCATGGTGGTAGACGGTCAGCAGGGTAAAGACCAAGCCGCTTATTTCTACAATGGCGACGGTAATTTGAATATCGTTGAAACGATGACGAGCGTGGATTTGATTGCGACTGCGGATGCCTCTGCGGAATTTGCTAATAAGCTTAAGGGCTCGGGTTTTGCGCTTGGTGTAAACTATCTTGCGGAAGACGTTAAATTTAATACGTTTAACGTAACGCTTACCGATACGCAGACGGGGAATATATCGGTCACCTTTGCATTTGAACTTTCTTCCGATGGGGTAAAGATTACTGCGCCGTTTGGGCAGCCGACGATCTTCCCTGTTGCAAATGGATATTTTAAGATGGGGTTTGATTGTGAAAGTGCCATTGTATCGGATGCCAACGGCTTGCCCGTAACGTTTGTGGAAAAGGATGATGCAGGCAATGCGTTTACTGGTTTTGGTGACAGCTTATACGCGACGTTTTCCTTTAAGGGGGTACGCGATGAAAGCAAGCTTTCCCTTTCCCTTTTGAATAATCAAAGCCTTGGTTTCCGTAGTGAAAACGAGGAAGAAATTGGGGATTCCAAAGGTCCTGAAATCAAAATTTTGGGTGATTTGCCCGTTAAGATTGATTTGAATTCAGAAATCACGGTTTATGCGGCAGAGGCGTTTGACGTTTTAAATCAGGCTTTGGTACCCACGGTAGAAGTACAATCTCCCTCAGGGGCGGTTATCGTACAAGAAGCGGTTGCCGATAAAGATATTAAGATTAAAGTGACGGAAGTTGGTTCTTATCGAGTGGTTTATGTTGCCTACGATTCGCAAGGGCAGCGAACGAGAATGGGGCAGTTGATTAACGTGGTAGATTCGATTGCACCGAGCTTGGAGGTAAACTTCTCTGACGTAACGAAAGCCGTAGGGGATACGATTACGTTACCTACCGTAACGGCTTCGGACGATTCGGGTACGGTATATTACGACGTATTCCTCTCTCTCCCGAGCAGTGAAGTGAGAATGCTGTTGCATAGCGAAAACGGAACGCTGACGTCCTACTTAAACGGGGAAGATAAAACGTATCCTGCATCCTTTAAGGTTTCGGATACAGAGTTTAAACTGGAAACGAAGGGCAGATACGTTCTTACCGTCATGGCGTATGACGATAATTATAATTTAACAATGAAGTCTTTTACCATAACGGTGCAATAAGGAGCGTAATATATGAAAAAAATCAAAACTTTATCCTTGATATTTGCGTTTTTGTTTGCCGTTTCGGCATTTGCAGGCTGTAAAGAGGATACTCCAAACAGCTCTACCTCGGAAGAGGAAGAGGTAGAGGTGACTTATGAGAAATCGGGATATTTGCTCGTCGACCACGGCATTAGTGAATATATAGTTTTGCTTCCGCAAAATCCCAACGAAAACGAGTATATTGCGGCAAACGAATTGACCTATTTTTTAGGCGAAGCAACGCAAGCAAATATTGCCATTGTAAATGAAGGCTCCTATAACGTTTCCGAAAAATCGGCGGTAATTAGTATCGGAGATACTGCTTATGCAGACCAAAGAGGTGTAAAAACGGACGGTAGCTTGGATACAAGCGGTTATATCATGAAGACGATAGACAATCAGCTGTTTATCCGTTCGGACGGAAACGGGATGGGCTGCGTATACGGTGTATACGATTTGTTGGAAACCTCGATTGGCTATCGTTACTATTACACCGATGAAATTTATTATGAAACGAAAGAAACGGTAGACCTGTATAAATATGACGTCGTTGCCGACCCCGATTTTGATTTCCGTGCGATTTCCACGTGGAATTCTTTCTTGGAAGCAAACGAAGATTACTTGCGCAGAACACGCACGGTTACCAAGGACGAAGGCTGGGCTTGGGGCGGCGAAATGCACGTGCAGCTGAGAAAGGGCGGACATGGCGTTATCAACAAAGACCTTTGGTACGACGCGCATAAATACGGGACGGTAAAAGAGGACGGTACGCCCGACCATTGGTTCTCGGAATCAGGTGTGCAGCTTTGCTGGACAGCTGGTGAGGAGATGTATAAACAGGCGGCGGAAGATATTTATCAAAGAATTAAGACCGAGCCTACAAAAACGTATTTTGGTATAGGGCAAGCGGACGTAACGCTGTTCTGTAATTGCAGCCGTTGTCAACAGGCAAAAGCGGATTGGGCATTGAACGATGCAGGATTGCAAATGCAGTTTATCAATCGCGTTGCACATTACGTAAATCAGTGGGTAGCAAAAGATTTCCCCGGGCGTGAAATTAGATTGGTCGTATTTGCGTACTATGCAACGGAAACCCCTCCTGTCAAGCAAGATGCAAACGGAAAATGGGTACCTTTTAGCGATAAGGTTATTCCTGCGGCGGATAATATCGATTTCTATTTTGCACCGATTTATACCGATTATTCTAAGACGTTGACGGACGTGGAAAATCAAGACGTGTATTCCAATCTGTTGAAGTGGAAGGATTTCTTAGAGGGAAGAAAAAATCAGTTCTTGTTGTATACGTACGACACGAATTTCCATCATTTCTTCTACAACTTCAACAATTTTGATACGTTTAGAGAGCAAGCTGCAAAGTATGCGGAGCACGGCGTTGATTTCATTCACAGCCAAGGCGCGAATACTACCAATCAACCTTGCTTCCAAGAGATGCGTTATTTTGTAGAATCGCAAATTCTTTGGGATACTTCCAAAAATTACGATGCCCTTGTCAACGAGTTTATTACACATTTCTATAAAGATGCAGCCGAAGAAATTCGTATGTATTACGATTTCACGCGTTATCGCTACGAACAAGCTTCCGTGCTCAACGGAACGTCCTATACGACTGGTATCTACTCGAATATAGGCGACAGCGATATATGGACGGAAGGGGTCGTTGACCAAATCGACCGCATTTTCAAAAAAGCATACGAAAAAATCGACCATTATAAGACGGAAGATGTCGATATGTATGAAAAGCTGTATAATCGCATTAAAGAGCTTGAATTAACAATGACCTATACGAAACTGAAATATTATAGCAGTAGCTACACGCAGAAAGAAATCAATGCGTTGGTAGACGAGTTCAATTTCTACACATTCAAATTTGATATCAATACGGAAAAAGAAGGTGGAAATTTGACGGCGGGATTGTTCGATAATCTTAAAAAATAATGATAAGGAGAATTATTATGAGAAATAAAAAACTGATTACGTTGTTGGTTTGTTTGGCTATGTCTGCGGCAAGTGTTGGCATTATGAGCTCTTGTGGAAACATGTTTGCCGTGCAAAGCAGTAGCACGGAAAGCACAACAGGGGAAAGCTCTGTGGACGACAAAAATGAAAGCTCTTCGGACGACAAAGACGAAAACTCTTCGGACGGCAAGAACGAAAGCTCTTCGGACGGCAAAACCGAAAACAGCTCTACAAGCGAAACCAAAAAGGAAAAGTATACGGTTTCCTTTGATGGAGGAAACGGAAGCGCGGTGAAGACGGAAACGGTAGAAGAAGGGGAAACTCTTGAAGAACCTACCGCGCTTACGAAGGATTACTATACCTTTGACGGTTGGTATAACGGGGAAACGAAATGGAATTTTGCCGAAGATACCGTATCGGGCGAAATGACCCTGACGGCAAAATGGACGGCAAAGGTTTATACGGTTAAATTTGTAGGCGTAGACGGCGCGACGGTTGTTGAAGAAAAAACCTACACGTGTGAAAACGTAGACTCGTTCGTTGAGCCCGAAATCCCCGAAGCTCCCGAGTATTTTAAGGATGGGCATTGGGATAAAACTCCGGAAGAATATTTGATTTATTCGGAGGAACCCATTGTGGTCACGGCGGTATACGTGCGTCCTGAATATACTGTAAAATTCGTCAACGGCGAAACGGAAGTATCTTCGGGTAAAGTAGGGGAAGGCTTGCTTTTGGAAGAACCTACCGCGCTTACGAAGGATTACTATACCTTTGATGGTTGGTATAACGGG
>JAFUMY010000110.1 GCA_017482415.1 Clostridia bacterium | reverse complement strand
GTGCAAGGCGAAGGTGATAAGCTGACGCTTTGGATTCATAAGGATTATATTAATTCGCTTGAAGCAAACGAAATCACGATAACGCTTGGCGTTGGCTTTGTCTTTGTTCGTGAAAGCGCTATGCTTCTTGAAGAGGTATCTACGGTTGTTATGACGGTAGAGGAAGGCGGAGATACGCCTGTAGATCCTCCCGTAGATCCTCCTGTAGACCCCGAGCCTCCCGTAGTAGACCCTGAAGCTACGTTTGAATTCGGCGAAGCTTATGTCGGCGGCGACAAGCACGAGCTTTACCTCGTAGAAATTAAGCATGCAAATTGGAATGCGACTCGTGATGCGTTCGACTATAACTACGGTGGTTTTATTGCGCTCCGTCAGCACATTTTGATTAACGGCGTATCGGTACATGACATCAATACGAAGACCGACGATAGCGAATACGTATACAGCACTTCGCCGATGACGATGACGGATGAGGACAGAGTATTCGAGTATGAAGGTGAGACGTATACGGTATTCAACAATCCTATATTGATTCATGCACACGGCGATAAGATTACCCTTTGGATTCATAAGGACTATATCGCAAGCTTGGGCGAAAACGTTAGCGTAGTAGTTACGTTGATGGCTGGTATGTCGCATACGGACGTTACCTTGGAAGAAGACGTAATGGGCGTTGCAATTAGAAATAAAATTGCAATCACCGTAAACGGTGAAGAAATGCTCGTAGACTTCGGCTTACCTATGGAAGCTCCCGAGGCGGCTGTTAAGGAAGGCACGGAAACGACGAAGTTCGTATTCGTAGGCTGGTTCTTGGAAGGCGCGGAAGAAGCATTCGACTTTGCAAACACGCCTATCATGGAAAGCATCGTGCTTGTTCCTAAGTTCGAAGAACAGGATAAGGAAATTTATACGGTTGTTATCGGTGATACAACGCTTGAAGGGATTTATGAGGGCTCGAAGCTCACTGCTCCCGCAGAGCCTACGCAAGAACCCACCGAACAATATGAATACACCTTCATTGGTTGGTACGTAGAAGGCGTTGACACGACGACTAGCGAGCCTTGGAACTTCGAGGAAGACGTAGTAGAAGGCAATCTTAAACTTGTTGCAGCATTCAGAGAATCTTTAAGAAAGTACACTGTAACCTTCGACGGATATGCGAATGATAAGACGGTTAAGTACGGTGAAAAGGTTTCCGTACCTGCTACCACGCCTAAGAAAGAAGCAACCGAAAGCGAGGTTTATAAGTTCATCGGTTGGTACAACGGCAACAAGAAGTGGGATTTCAATACCGACGTTGTTAAGGGTGATTTGAATCTCGTTGCGAAGTTCGAACCGTCTATCAGAACGTACACCGTATACTTCGATGAATTCTATGAAGTAGAAGTTGAATACGGCGACTACGTAGACGAACCCGAAGTACCCGAAGCTCCTGAGGGTAAGGAATTTGCAGGCTGGTTCTATGACGACGAGGAATGGGATTTCAACAACGAAATCACGGAAGACATCGAGCTTGAAGCAAGATGGAACGACGTTGAAGAAGGCGACGATGAAAACGAAGATAACAACAACGACCAGAATAATAACAACGGTCAAGTAGTTATGGGATGCTTCGGCACAATCGGCGGCGGCCTTGCAGCAATCATGCTTCCCGTAGCGGCGGCAATTGCACTCAAAAAGAAGAGAAAGGAAAACGACTCTTCGGCTGAGTAATCCACAATAATGGACCAAGGATTCTCCCGTAAGGCTTGACCTTACGGGAGAATTTTCTCTCGAAAAAGCAAAAAAAGGTATATCGCAACCCTTTACTATTTTAAAAAGATATGCTATAATATAGCTGTAACCAAAAATCGGAGGTAACAAATAATGGCACACGTAATTTCTGACGAATGTCTTGCTTGCGGCGCTTGTGCGGACACCTGTCCCGTTGGCGCAATCTCTATGGGCGATAACGGCATTTACGTAATCAACGACGAATGTGTTGATTGCGGCGCATGCGTAGATACCTGCCCCGTAGGCGCAATCAAAGAAGCTTAAAAAATGAAATAAGAAAACAAGGACGCGTTACGCGTCCTTTTTT
Organism: Clostridia bacterium; assembly: GCA_017482415.1. Lineage (GTDB taxonomy): Bacteria > Bacillota > Clostridia > Christensenellales > Borkfalkiaceae > Scatosoma. Next base: position 4,562 of record JAFUMY010000110.1, on the reverse strand, counting down.
CTTTGCCTATTTCAAGCAAGATATCTTAAAAGATACTCCCCAAGTAGGGGGAAAGACTTGGGGAGATGTTTACGCGATTATCGGGGCTCTTCCCGTCGCGTGTTTCTACATCGGTCGAGGGAGCGTTCGGCGGCGTTTTTCAGCGCCGCCAACTTCTTGCTCAGACCGAGCAGTAGTTTCTCGAACAGCCCCAAAAGGAGCACGTCGAGTCCAAAAAGATGCAACAACATGATAACCTTCGCTTTCATATACCGTTTCTCCTTTTTCGATGTTTTATTCAAAAACGCAGAAACGCCGTTGCAACGCTTCGAAGGAGAAAGCACTCGTCCGTCGCGCAAAAAGTATACCACGCTTTTCTATTTTGTCAAGGGGGTGGTGACAGCTTTTTTTGTTTTTTTAAAATACGCGGTGGAAAATAAAAGGAAAGCGCAGGAAGACTTGACAAGTTTGTATATTTGCGGTATAATAAAAAATGAGATATTGTAAAAGGGAAAGTCTATGATTATTTTGGGTATTGACCCTGGTATTGCAACGCTTGGGTACGGCGTAATAGAAAAAAATACGCGCGGTGAGTTTCGTGCAATCGATTGCGGAGTCGTGGTAACGCCGAAAGAGGAGGGGTTACCCGTTCGTCTTGCCATGCTCGAAGACGGCATATCGAAAATACTCGAAAAATACAAACCCGATGAAATTGCAATGGAAGAGCTTTTCTTTTCCAAGAATATCACAACGGGTATTGCGGTAGCGCATGCTCGTGGTGTGGCGCTGCTCACCTGCGTGAAATTTTGCGGCAGATTATATGAATACACGCCTATGCAAATCAAGCAAGCCTTGACGGGTTATGGCAGGGCAGACAAAAAACAGATGCAAGCAGTTGTCACTTCACTGCTGCATTTAAATGCGATTCCAAAGCCCGACGACGCGGCAGACGCTTTGGCGATTGCGCTTTGTCACGGCTATTCCAGCCGCTTTGGAGAACTGTTTGCCGTGGGAAATATGACCCGAACAAAAGGCAATAACGCCGCGCCTGCAAGTGCGTATCAAGAGCTGATGGCGGCAGGCATACGTTCCTCGAAAAAAACAGGACGCTCATCGCAGGGCTTTTCTACTGCGCAGAGCGCGAACGCTTTGCAAAACGCAACGGGAATCGCAGGTGTAACGGGTGTAGGTAGAGCCTCTACCATTCGAACGGTAGAGTCAAAATCCCCGAAAACGACGGGGGCAGGGTCGAGAACATCGATGAAGGAGAAGAAAGAATGATCGCATATTTGCGTGGAAAAGTATTAACGACAACGGCAGAAACGGTTATTTTAGACGTCAATGGTGTGGGCTATGAAGCCTATTGCTCGGGCGGCGCATTCCGCAAAATCGTGCCTGGTGCCGTTGCAGAAATCTATACCTATTTACAGGTGAAAGAGGACGGCGTTACCTTGTTCGGATTTGAATCGATTAAGGAAAAGGAGCTCTTTTTAAAGCTTATTTCCGTGTCGGGGGTTGGCCCGAAGCTGGGGATTGCCGTGCTTGCTACTTTGAGTGCGGACGAGTTTGCAACCATAATCGCAACGGCGGACGTAAAGCGGCTTAGCGCAGTGAAAGGGTTGGGCAAAAAGACGGCGGAAAAGATTGTTTTGGAATTGCACGGAAAAATATCCGCGGCGGAGATTATGAGTGTGAGTGGGGATACCATGTCCGTAACGAATGTCGAATCAACGGGTAGGTTATCCGCAGAGGACGAAGAGGCGGTAGCGGCGCTCATGGGTCTTGGCTTTACGCGCACGGAGAGCGCACAGGCGGTCAAAAAGGCGCGCGAAAAAGGCGCAAAGAGCTTGGAAGAGGTAATCATGAAGGCCTTGCAAAACGGCTAATTTTTGCTATATACACTTGTTAAAAGGGGATTGTTATGTTTGACGAGGAAGAATACGGCGCAGACGAGAGTTTGATTGTCAGTACGAAAACGGAATATGACGCGGAGGAGAACGTTCTTCGCCCTAAGACCATGTCCGATTACGTAGGGCAGCAGAAGGTCAAGGAAAATCTTGCCGTGTATATAGCGGCGGCAAAGGCGCGCGGTGAGGCGCTTGACCACGTGCTGTTATACGGCCCTCCGGGCTTGGGTAAAACAACACTTTCGCATATTATTGCGAATGAGCTCGGCGTTGCAATCAAGCTCACGAGTGGACCTGCGATTGAACGTTCGGGAGACTTGGCGGCGATTTTGACGAACCTCAACGAGGGGGACGTTTTATTTATCGATGAAATCCATCGCTTAAACCGTTCAGTGGAGGAGATTTTGTATTCCGCAATGGAGGATTACGCCCTGGATATTATCGTAGGGAAAGGTCCTTCGGCGCGCAATATTCGCTTTGCTTTGAAGAAGTTTACCTTGATAGGGGCAACCACGCGCGCAGGCATGCTTGCCGCACCCTTGCGTGACCGTTTCGGGATTGTAAACCGCTTGGAAATTTATACGCCAAATGAATTGCAGGAAATTGTTACCCGCTCGGCAAGGGCTTTGGATATTCCTATTGAAGAGGAGGCAGCGGCGGAGATTGCCCGTCGCAGCAGGGGTACGCCTCGTATTGCAAACAGACTGTTAAAGCGTGTGCGTGATTTTTCGTTGGTGAAAGGGAATAGGAAAATTACGCGTGAGGACGCAAGATTTGCGCTTGCACGTTTAGAAATAGACGAGCTTGGGCTGGACGAAACGGACAGAAATATGCTCCGCGCATTGATTGAAAAATTCGGCGGCGGGCCGACGGGCTTGGAAACGTTGGCGGCAACAATCAACGAGGACGCAAATACCATCGAGGACGTTTACGAGCCGTACTTATTACAGCTTGGCTTTATCGCAAGAACACCGCGCGGCAGAATTTGCTTAAAGGACGGTTATGCGCATATGGGCTGCGAGCCTGGCTTAAAGGCGCGCAAGCAGATTTCGATTTTTGAAGCCAACGATTAAAATGAAAGGGGCAGGTATGCGTTGAATGCGCATAATGCCATAGAGAATAGAATGGAAAGGGTACAGTATAAAAAGAGTGATTTTTATTACGAGCTGCCGGAGGAACGGATTGCGCAGACCCCTGCCGAGCCGAGAGATTCTTCCCGATTGCTTGTATATGACCGCAAAACGAAAAAGATAGAGGATAAAATCTTTCGGGATATTACCGAGTATTTACAAGAGGGCGACGTGCTAGTCGTCAACAACACGAAGGTAATCCCTGCGCGTATGTACGCGCTTACCGAGCATGGCGGCGTGGTGGAAGTGTTGCTGTTAAAACGCTACGACCTCAACACGTGGGAAGTGTTAATGCGCCCGGGAAAAAAGGGGAAAATCGGCGTAAAAATGACGATTGGGGACGAGCTCTCCTTCACAGTCAAAGATATCACCGAATCGGGTGAGCGTATTATAGAATTTTCTTACGAGGGCACGTTCGAGGATATTTTAAGCAAAGTAGGAACGATGCCGTTGCCGCCGTATATCCGTGAGAAGCTTGAAAATCAAGCTCGATATAACACGGTATACAGCAAGGTGGACGGCTCTGCGGCGGCTCCCACGGCGGGCTTGCATTTCACAGACGCGTTGCTTCAAAAGCTCAAGGATAAGGGCGTACAGCTTGCGGAGGTATTGTTGCACGTTGGCTTGGGAACCTTCCGTCCCGTGAGTGAGGATATTATTACCGACCATAAAATGCATTCGGAATACTATGAAATCGGTGAAACCGCTGCGGAAATTATCAATAAAGCAAAAAGCGAGGGACGCCGCGTGATTGCTGTCGGTACGACCTCGGTACGGACGCTGGAAAGCGTTGCCGACGAAAAGGGAATGGTACGTGCGTGCAGCGGAAATACCCAAATCTTTCTTTATCCGCCTTATCAGATGAAGTGCGTAGATGCTTTGATTACCAATTTCCATCTTCCCGAAAGCACCCTCATCATGCTGGTATCCTGTCTTACAGGGAGAGAAGAAATCTTAGACGTCTATAAATATGCGGTGGATAAGGAGTATCGCTTCTTCTCCTTCGGCGACGCCTGCCTATTCTTATAAACTTCGCATCTCGGCGTTGAACTTCGCTTTGTTTCGGTCACGTACGTCTATGTACGCTCCCGTCAACAAATGCTCGTTCGCCTTGACCTGCTCGTTTCTAAAAATAGGCAAATCCTGCTTCCCGTAAAATTTGGCGACGCCTGTTTGATTGTATAACGCGTCGCATTTCTGCGTTGCGGTTCGGTTACATACTATCGGTGCCCTCACCGCGCCTTGAACTGCTCGGTTCTACAACCAAACAATATCACGCTATCCTGCCTCCCGTAAAATTTGGCGACGCCTGTTTGATTGTATAACGCGTCGAAATACTGCGTTGACGCTCGCTCACGTACTACTCGGTAAGCTCCTTCGCAACGCCTTATCTTTCTCGCTTCTAAGCCAAGCGTGTTGATAGAGCCTTTACCGTGTTTGACGGTTTAAAATTAAGCACCCATGTCCTAAATGAAAATAAAATATGCGTACCATGTACGCGATGAAAAAGGGGAAATATGAACACATATGCAAAATACAATCAATC
>JAFUMY010000109.1 GCA_017482415.1 Clostridia bacterium | reverse complement strand
TAAGGATAAAATCAACCGTATTATCGGCATTGACGCAGAAAAACAAAACTCGGAAATTTGCGACTATATCGTAGAATTTGACAACTATGACGATGCAATCAATCAAATTTGTAAGATTTTGAAAATATCGAAATAATAAAAAATCACCGAAACAAAAAATTCGGTGATTTTTTTCACGTTTTCTATTGAAAAAAAGAAAAATAAGTGATATACTATAAGTGTCACACCATCTAAATAGCAAAAAAGCATACGGGCATATTATGTCCTTTGTTTGCCTATACTTTATTTCGGTAGAAATACGGTATCGCAACAATGGGCAAATAAAGCTTTTTTGGAATGGTGTGACAACTAAGCGAGAGGTATTCTACGGTGTCATCTCGCAAGAGATGGCACTTTTTTATTTCTATGGAAGAAGATAAAATTTGCTCCTTTTTTGGTCACCGAGACGTTGAAATCACGAAAGAATTATACGCGACAACCACTGCCGAAATTTTAAAATCGGTAAATTTTGGTTGTCGCGTTTTTTATTTTGGAGGCTTTGGCGCATTTGACGATTTATGTTATCAAATTGTAACAAAGCTACAAAAAGAACTCCCCTCTCTTTCCATAAAGCGCGTGTATTGCGTTACGCAGGAACGGTACTTAAGAAAAAGCTCTCCGCATTTTCGCCGTGAAAATTACGACGAAATTATTTATTTAACGCCCTCTTTTGACGGCTGGTATAAAAGCATTTATTATAGAAACTGCGCCATGATAGACAACAGCGATTATATTATTTTTTTCGCCGAGAAACGAGAAAACAGCGGTGCTTATAAAGCGTATTGTTATGCGCAAAGACAAACAAAAAAACAGATTGTCAATCTTTATCCCTAAAATTTTGGTAAATTTTTATCCTTTCACGTATATTCTTTCTAACTCTACGCACAATAATTGTTAATGGAGGAAATTTATGAAAGCAACCGGAATTGTTAGAAGAATAGACGAACTCGGCAGAGTTGTTATCCCTAAAGAAATTCGCCGCACCCTGCGTATTAAAGAGGGAGACCCCCTTGAAATTTTTACCGATAGGGATGAGCTGATGCTCAAAAAATATTCCCCTATCGCTACGTTAGAGCGATTCAGTAAAGCCACCGCTCGTTCCTTGAACGATTTAAGCGGTAAGCTGGCTATCATTTGCGATACGGACGGAATTTTACACGCCTTTGGGGAAGGTAAAAAGGATTTAGACGGTAAACCCCTTTCCGAGGATATGGATAGAATCATGCGTGAACGCCGCAGTTATATCGCCAACGCCGCAGAGGGTGGTGATATTTTACCTATTACCAACACGCGTGAAGAAGGTATCACGGCGCAGGTCATTGTGCCTATTGTATCGGGTGGAGATTGCCTTGGCGCGGTAGCCGTACTTTCTAAGGAAGAAGGCGCGAAAATGGACGGCTCAGATATGAACCTTGCTCGTTTGACCGCCGATATTTTAGCGAATCAGTTTGAATAACTCCGATAAATAATAAGGGGCAGGTATGCATTCAATGCATACCTGCCCCTATCTTACGTACTTATTTTATTTTTTTACAAATAAATCGATATAAGGCTTCATAATCGATTCTGCAAACTTATACAAACCGTTTGCAAGCGAAGCGTCCTTCGAGAAAATTTCCGTCGTATGGAAAATTCCGCAATAGTCTGCCGTATACAAAATACACCAAATACCGATTGCAAGCGCTACGCCTATCAGCAGGAAGACTACGCACGCCAACGCGCCGTCGACTACACGAATCGGAGAAGCATCCTGTACCATATTGCAGCACTTTTTCAAAACGATATTCAAAAGTACAAGCAGAATGATAAAGAACGTCAACAGACAAGCCCCCGAAAGAATACGTCCTACGATAAACGCCATGGGATTATTCGCACCGCCGAAGAGGTTTACACATCTTTCCACCAAACGGCCAAGGAAATAGAAGATTCCCTCGGTTGCCAACGAAAACTGCGTAAACGGCAGCAGGAAGGAAAATACCGTAGCCGCTACCGCGCCGACAATAATAATCAACGCGCGTAAGCTATTTAAAAAGCCTTTCGTATAGCCTTTAACGCCCCATACGATTACAAGCCCGATACTCAAAAACTCTAAGGCATAACGCGTTGCAAAATTCAAAAGCAGCTGTACGATGGGAACGTCCAAAATAATGCCCATAGGACCTACGGAAACTTTCGTCGCGCTAACGAAAAAGATTGCAAACGACAGAATGATAAACAATACCATGAGCGATTTAACCGCGCACGTAAAGCCGCCAGCAATACGGTTTCCAATACTGGGATTATCAAAACCGTCTCTGTACAACGATTCCCCTCTCGGGCTAAAGCCGTCGTCGTCTTCATAATCCACGTAATCGTCTTCGTATTCTAAGCCAAACTCGCTTAAATCGTTTTCGTCGTCCATCGCATGTACCCATTTAAGCTTCGGACGAAAGGCGATTGTCAAAACGCCGTGAACCGCCAAAACGAGCAGAATACAAACGATTGCTACGATAAGCGCCGCCCAAAACGCCGCGACTTCAGGCGTGAAGCCCATGTTCGTAAACGGAACGGTCAAGCTCCCACGGAACATTGCGTCCGCCAAAACGAAGATAATACACGTCGCAAACCATGCCAAACCACCCCAACCGATACGGCGGAAGCCTTTGGCAAAGCCCACTGCAAATGCCGCAATCAAGACCACTACGCATACAATCGCCACAATCATGGGAAGAGATGCATACGGATTCTGCTCGGCAAGAATCGAATACAAAGGAATCATATATCTTTCTCCTTCTTATTTTACGCTGTTTATAGAGCCTCGAAGCTTCGAAAACTCAAAAGTTACTTATTGAAATTATCCTTCAAGGAAACGATTTCGGACAAGACCAAACCGCCCTTTTCATCCACGCATTTCTTGTAATACCCAACACGCATAAGCTGGAAGGGTTTTTCGTCCTCGCTTTCCGCAAGATAGGGCTCGGCTTTGCCGTGGAAAATATGCTCGCTATCTAAATTCATACGCTCGCCAAAATCCTGACCTGCATATTCCGCATCCTTTAAGAGCACACCGTATTTACGAATCTCTGCGTCCACGCCCGTCTTACCGTCCACCCACTGGATTGTACCGCGAACCTTTAATCCGCTCGTGTCATTCGACGAACGGCTTTCGGGAATGTACGAGCATTTGAGCTCAACCACGTTCCCCTCGGAATCGGTGATTACCTCATCACAGTGAATGATATACGCATTCTTCAAACGAACGTAACCGTCCGGCTTCAAACGCTGGTATTTAGGCGGAGGGTCCATCGAGAAATCCGCTCTGTCGATGTATACGACGTTCGAGAACGCGACCTTTCTTGTACCCAGCTCGGGCTTCAAGGGATGCAACGCCGTTTCCAAAACCTCTTCGCCCTCGTAGTTCGTGATTGTGATTTTCAAGGGTTCAAGCACCGCCATCGCGCGCTCTGCATTCTCGTTAAGGTTATCCCGAATACAAGCTTCGAGATAGGAAAGCTGACACTCAGAATTTGCCTTTACGATACCGATTTTCGTGCAGAAATCCAGCAATGCTTCGGGCGGAACGCCACGGTTTCTGAGCCCTGCAACGGTCGGCATACGGGGATCGTCCCAGCCGTGTACGTGTCCCTCTTCCACAAGCTTTTTCAAATAACGCTTGGACATAACCGTGTTCGTAACGGCAAGTCTTGCAAACTCGATTTGGCGGGGCTTCGGTTTGAAGCCAAGGTTGATTCCCACCCAATCGTATAAGGGTCTGTGGTCCTCGAATTCGAGGGTGCAAAGAGAATGCGTAACGCCCTGCAAGTAATCGCAAATGGGATGCGCATAGTCGTACATGGGATAGATGCACCAAGTATCGCCCGTGCGGTGATGGGTACAACGCAAAATACGGTAAATGACAGGGTCGCGCATGTTCATGTTCGGTGACGACATATCGATTTTCGCGCGAAGGCATTTGCTGCCGTCGGGATATTTCCCTGCACGCATTTCACGGAAAAGCTGTAAATTCTCTTCTACCGAACGGTTTCTGTACGGACTTTCCTTGCCTGCTTCGGTCAGCGTACCGCGCGTTGCACTGATTTCCTCGGGGGATAAATCGCAAACAAACGCTTTACCGTCCATAATGAGCTGTTCGGCATAGTTATAAATCGTTTCGAAGAAATCGGAGGCATAGACCTCTTTCGCCCAATCGTAACCGACCCAAGCGATATCCTTGCGAATGGCGTCTACAAACTCCGTCTTTTCTTTCGAGGGGTTCGTATCGTCAAAGAAAAGATTGCACTTGCCCTCGTATTTTTTTGCCGTACCGAAGTTGACGAGCATGCTTTTGATATGCCCGATATGGAGATACCCGTTCGGTTCGGGCGGGAAGCGGGTTTGCACCGCTTCGATCCTACCGTTTTCGATATCGTCGTTGATGATTTGTTCAATGAAATTCGTTGCTTCTATCGTTTTCATAAGTTCTCTCTATTGATGTGAATTGTCTTCGACGTGAATTACAAGCAAAGCTTGCGTGAATTGCGCCTATCGGCGCGTGAATTGAATTGTAGACTTCGTCTTCAATTCATTGCTGCTGTTTTATGAATTTTTCTTTGCCGTCCGTATAGACGAGGTTAATTTATTCCTAATTTTGCTACATTCGTCTACGAGCCTTCGATATTCTTCTTGCGTTACGTATCCCGTTTCTTGAAAAATATCCAACCAATATGTCGTTTCATAGCATTCCTTCAATGCAATTTGAAATTTATTTATAAAATCCAAGCGGCTACTCGCATAATTCCCTTCGTGAATATTTGCACCTATACTCGTTCCGCTTCTTAATAATTGATTGACAAGTACGTTTTCCCGCCGATTCTCTCTAATTTCTTTGCATATTTTAATGATTTCTATCGCAAACGTTTTTGATAATTGAATTAAATTCGGCTCACCATTTTTAATTCTCCCTCAACGCGTTGCATTGGACGCAATTCACGAAATCAATAGATTTCAATTCACGGCATCGCCAATTCACGCATATAAAATATGCACTTCACTTTTAAGACAGGCCTACGATTGTGCCGTCGGCTAATAAATCTATCTTTTCCGCAGCAGGGTGCGCACCCAAACCAGGCATAAGCATAATCTTGCCCGCAATCGCAACAATGAATCCTGCGCCGCCCTTTAAAACCACGTCTCGAACGGTGATTCTAAATCCTTCGGGACGACCCAACAGCTCTGCATTGTCCGAAAGCGAGTATTGCGTTTTCGCAATGATGATAGGCAGATTTCCACAGCCCTTATCCTCAATCGTCTTGATTTTTTCCAGTGCTTCTGCCGAGAAATCGACTCCGTCTGCGCCATAAATTTTCTTCGCGACGTTTTCAATCTTTTCACAAACGCCTTCGTCAAGCTCGTAAGGATGACAAAGCTTTGAGGGAATCTCACAAGCCTTTACAACCTCCGCTGCAAGCTCTTTTCCACCCTCGCCGCCTTTTAAGAATACGTCCGTGAATACCGCAACCGAGCCGACCTTTTTCACCTCGTCGATTACAAGGTCTGTCTCCGCTTGGGTGTCCGTATAAAAACGGTTCATCGCTACCACAACGGGTTTCTTATAAACGTTTTTGATGTTTTCAATGTGTTTAAGGAGGTTGGGCATACCCTTTTGCAGAGCCCCCAAATTTTCCTCCGAAAGCGTCGCCTTGTCTGCGCCGCCATGCAATTTCAACGCCTTGACCGTTGCCACGATTACAACGCAATCGGGTTCGATTCCAGCCGCGCGGCATTTCGTATCCAAGAATTTCTCCGCACCAAGGTCCGCGCCAAACCCCGCTTCCGTCACCGCGTAATCCGCAAGGCTCATCGACGCATACGTGGCTTGTACACTGTTACAGCCGTGCGCGATATTCGCAAACGGGCCGCCGTGAATAATCGCAGGCGTATGCTCAAGAGTCTGTACAAGATTCGGTTTCATCGCGTCCTTCAACAGCACCGCCATCGAACCAACCGCCCCGGGAATGTCTTTCGCGCGCACGTATTCACCGTCCAAATTCAAGCCCACGATAATATTGCCGAGCCGCTTTTTCAAATCTTCGATATCGGTCGCAAGACACAGCACCGCCATGACCTCGCTCGCCGCCGTGATGTCGAAATGGTCCTCTCGCTCTACCCCTCTGCCCTTGCCGCCGATCATGACGTTGATAAGTTCACGCTCGTTCATGTCCATACAACGGTGGAAATAGATGTTGTTCGTATCGATTTTGAGCTCGTTACCACGGAAAATATGATTATCCATCAACGCGCAAAGCAAGTTATTCGCCGCGGTGATTGCATGCAGGTCGCCCGTGAAATGCAAATTGATCTCGGACATGGGTACCACCTGCGCGTAACCGCCGCCTGCCGCGCCGCCCTTAATCCCGAACACGGGGCCAAGAGAAGGCTCTCTAAGTGCCAAGCAGGCTTTTTTACCGAGCTTGGAAAGTCCGTCCGCAAGCCCGATGGAAACGGTGGTTTTCCCTTCCCCGGAAGCGGTGGGATTGATTGCCGTAACCAAAATCAGCTTCGCTTTTTTCTCTGCATTTTTAGGCAGGGAAATTTTCGCTTTATACTTGCCGTATAATTCCAGATTTTCCTCGGTTAAATCCAACTTTTTCGCGACCTCACGAATGTCAATCAGCTCCGCACTTTCCGCAATTTCGATATCCGAAAGCATACTTTCTCCTCTAAAAGTAAATTTTATACACTTCATTATAACATATATTTTGAAAAAAGGGAATAGTTCTTCGGCAATTTTTTTGGATTTTTTTTGTGTTTTATCGGATTTTTTTTACATTTCCAAAAAAACGCGAGTCCACTTGAAAATTTTTAGCATTTTTCTTCCCCTTTCGATTGACTTGAACGGGGAAAACAGTGTATAATGATTGCGTATAAATTTTAAAAAATCGAGAGGTTATACGGCTATGGCAGAAAAAAGAGCGGTAACGATGGAAAAACTCGTTTCCCTTTGCAAAAACAGAGGCTATATCTTCCCCGGCAGCGAAATCTACGGGGGCTTGGCAAACACTTGGGATTTCGGTCCCTTGGGCGTTGAACTTAAAAACAACGTAAAAAAAGCTTGGTGGAAAAAATTTGTCCAGGAAAACCCCTACAACACGGGCTTAGACTGCGCAATTTTGATGAATCCCCGCACCTGGAAGGCTTCGGGGCACCTTGGCGGATTCTCCGACCCGCTCATGGACTGTAAGAGCTGTAAGGCTCGTCACCGCGCGGACAATCTCGTAGAAAAATACGTTGAAAAGCACAAGCTCGACGTCAAGGTTGAAAGCATGGACAACGAACAGCTCGAAGCGTTCATCAGCGAGCATAAAATCGTTTGCCCGATTTGCGGCAATTCCGACTTCACCTCGATTCGTAAATTCAACTTAATGTTCAAGACCTTCCAAGGCGTTACCGAGGACAGCGTAAACACCGTTTACCTTCGCCCCGAAACCGCGCAGGGTATTTTCGTAAACTTCGAAAACGTTCAACGTTCTACTCGTATGCGCGTGCCTTTTGGTATCGGTCAAATCGGTAAATCCTTCCGTAACGAAATCACCCCTGGTAACTTCATTTTCCGCGTCCGTGAATTCGAACAGATGGAGCTTGAATTCTTCTGCAAGCCCGGTACCGACCTCGAATGGTTTGATTATTGGAAGAACTTCTGCCGCGATTGGCTGCTTTCCCTTGGCATGACGCCCGAAAGATTGCACCTGCGCGACCACTCCCCCGAGGAGCTTTGCTTCTATTCCAAGGCAACCACCGACTTTGAATATGATTTCGCATTCGGCAGAGGCGAGCTTTGGGGGATTGCAGACAGAACGGACTACGACCTCAATCAGCATGCAAAAGAATGCGGTAAAACAATCGATTATCTCGACCCTGTTACAAACGAGAGATACGTACCCTACGTTATCGAGCCCTCGCTCGGCGTAGAACGCGTTGTACTCGCTTTCCTCACCGACGCTTACGACGAAGAAATCGTAGACGCTACGAAAAACGACGTGCGCACGGTACTGCGTTTACATCCTGCGCTCGCGCCCTATAAGTGCGCGGTGCTGCCCTTGCAGAAGAACCTCTCCGAAAAAGCGGATGAGATTTACGCAAAGATGCTTAAAAAATTCCCTGCTACGTATGACGTGACCGGTTCAATCGGTAAGCGTTACCGCCGTCAGGACGAAATCGGTACGCCTTTCTGCGTAACCATCGACTTCCAGACGCTCGAAGACAATACCGTAACGGTACGCGACCGCGACAGCATGGAGCAAATCCGTGTTTCCGTAGAAGACGCGATTAAGTATATCGAAGAAAAAATCGAATTCTAACTAAATAGACGGGGCAGGTATGCGTTGAACGCATACCTGCCTTTTTTTTGCTTCATTTGATACATGGTACTGCCTTTTTTGATTCAACGCGCACCTGTATACGAGAAAACCGACCGCAAGAATTGCGGTCGGTTTGTCATTATTTTCAATTAGTTCTGCAAGGAATCTTCCGCAGGCACTTCACCTCTATCCTCGGGGAACATCGTACCAGCAGGGATAACGGGAAGCATCATGGGGTTGATGAACGCGTTTGCGGTGAGCGAAGAAACAGCCGCGCGAAGGTAGGGATACACGATTTCGGTCATATTGATAACGAGATCTCTTCTATCCATTTCATCGGCGATGTCTTCAGCTTCAAAAACACCGACAAGACGAGCCTTTAAATTAAAGGGCTTCGGAGCCTCTTCCGTGGATTCTACTTTCACTTCCAAGGAAAGGAACCAAACTTTATCGTTTTCATTAACACGTCTTACCGTACGAGAAAACTGGGGTTTGATCTCAAACTTCGCGTCCTTATCCATTTTGATACGGTTCATCGAATAGCTGAGTTCTTCTGCGGTGATACCTCTTAATGCATATTTCATAAAAATACCTCATTTAATATATTTGCGTATATTATAACACGCCATTCCCCCACTTGTCAATAGCGAAAGAGGTTTCCCCTATCGAAAAATCGAGATTAATTATATATAAACGCAATTTTTATATTGTAAACACGAAAAACAACTTTTTTCTGAAAAATTTTTTCCGATTTTGCGCGCTTTTAAAAAGAGTATAGACCAACAAAAAACTTTTTTAATTTTTTTTAAATTTTTTCTAAAAAACCACGAAAAAACGCTTGCCTTTCTTCTTTGGATGTGGTATAGTATAAAAGCTTTCGACGGAAGTTTAGCTCAGCTGGGAGAGCATCTGCCTTACAAGCAGAGGGTCATAGGTTCGAACCCTATAACTTCCACCAACAAAAAACAGTGCGGATTAAGTATGCGGGAATAGCTCAGTGGTAGAGCGTCACCTTGCCAAGGTGAATGTCGCGGGTTCGAATCTCGTTTCCCGCTCCAAAAGAATCTGCACTGTTTTTTATTTTTCATGCAGGGCGCTATAGCCAAGTGGTAAGGCCAAGGTCTGCAAAACCTTTATCCCCCGGTTCAAATCCGGGTGGCGCCTCCAAAGAAAGACTCTGCGCTTGTCGTGCGGAGTCTTTCTAATTAAAAATCCATATTTGCTCGTGTGGTGGAATAGGCAGACGCAAGGGACTTAAAATCCCTCGGTAGAGATACCGTGCCGGTTCAAGTCCGGCCACGAGCACCACAACCCCCCCCACCTCGTTGAGGCTGGGGGGATTTGTTGTTACCGATTATATGGACGGACTTGAGGGACGAGTTGCCCGTAAAACAAGACATTGATAATGTCTTGTAGGGACGAGATGAGCAAACGCATTTGTTGGCGTTTGCGTTGTCCGAGCGCAAAGCAAACCTTACTTTGCGCGAGAAGAGCCGTTTTGCGAAAGCAAAACGCTTTGCCCTGCAAAGCTTCAACAACGAACAACTTGACGGCAAAGACGGCAATTAATAATTGCCGAGCGGGGCGCGCCGCTAAAGGCGCAAGTCCGGCCAAGAGCACCACAAATCCCCCCACCTCGTTGAGGTTGGGGGGATTTGTTGTATTTCATCGCAATGGTGATTTTAAATTATTCGTCTCTTTCATTCAAACAGTTTACGCATAAAGGCTACTCGCGTAGAAAGCGCGTTCGCCGTCGTCGGGGCTTTTTGCTTGATATCAAAACCGTGCATCGTTCCCTTTATTTCGTTCGTTTCCACGGAAATCCATAGCTTACTTCTCCACCTTTGTGAAAAACCACTTTTTGCTACTGTAGGTATAATTGATTTGATTGTTTAAATTCAAGCCCACCTTCATCAACAGCGCGCCGGAATAAATTTTTCCGTTTTCTTCGTCTTTGTAATACGCATTTTCATCCAAACCTTTCAGTTTCAAAATGAAATTTTCGGGAATACGTTGTTCCAAACAAACCACCGTCAATAAGCACTGCGATTTGTCCTCGCTGACAAATTCCCAAGCCACTTTACTCCCCTTATCAAACGGCGAAAGCACACGATACAAATCCCCAAAATGGATTAAATCGTAATACTTATGATACTGAGCAATATGTCCTTTGACTCTGCCTTTTGTTCCTCCGTTAATTTTCTGATGTCGAGCTCATACCCAAACGAACCCCACAGCGCAACATCCGCCTTCGTGCCGTAGAACGCGCGAGGATAGTCGGATACGTGCGCCC
>JAFUMY010000108.1 GCA_017482415.1 Clostridia bacterium | reverse complement strand
TTTTATTATTTCGATATTTTCAAAATCTTACAAATTTGATTGATTGCATCGTCATAGTTGTCAAATTCTACGATATAGTCGCAAATTTCCGAGTTTTGTTTTTCTGCGTCAATGCCGATAATACGGTTGATTTTATCCTTAATCGTAGAGTTTTTCCGCAAAATCGAATTGAGCAGGGCTTTCTTTTCGCGCTTGATATAGATTGTGATAACGTTTTTAAAATTCGTTTTCAAGGACATTGCACCGCAAATATCCATGGTCGTCATGACGTGCTTACCGCTCTTTAAAATCTTCTCGATATCCGATTTCGTAGACCCATAGCCGTGGCCTGCGTACATGGTGGATTGGAACATTTCCCCGCTTTCACACATTTCGCGGAATTTCTCAACGGAAACGTAATTATACCATTCGTTTGCTTCGACGGCGGTGGGGTCCTTGGTCGTGTAGCTGACCAGCTTTTCAAATTTCTTCGTGCGCTGCAATACCTGCTTTGCAATCTTCGACTTACCGCTGCCCGACGGCCCAACCAAAACCACAATCGAGGGCTTGGAAAAATCATTATGCTCGGGGCGAACGCTATAACTATCCGCGATTACCTCGACAAGCTTCAAAAACTCATCGTACGTATTGACGGCGAGCATA
The DNA here is from genome assembly GCA_017482415.1 of Clostridia bacterium. Taxonomy (GTDB): domain Bacteria; phylum Bacillota; class Clostridia; order Christensenellales; family Borkfalkiaceae; genus Scatosoma. Next base: position 3,426 of record JAFUMY010000108.1, on the reverse strand, counting down.
CCCGTCGCTTCCTGATTCCACGGCCGACGCATTAAAATCGGGTATTGTGCGTTGGAATTGAGCACGTTATGCAGTGCGTCGTCGAACAGGATATCGACGTTGATTTTATCCTTACGCGCGCCCATATAAATATGGTCGGCGGGGATTTCGGGAAATTCGGTCATAATCTGTTTTGCGCGGATGCCCATAAATTCGGGCGGAATCGCGGTCGAAACAAAAACCTCCGTCATTTGCGAGAGCTTTTTAACAAACTCTTTTGCGCCCTCGATAACGGGTTGCGTGCGATAGAATTCGGGGTCGTTAAAGAATTCATGAATGACGTCCGTGCGCGTGCCGAGCTTCCCCCAGCCCGTAATTTCGTACATGGACAGGGGAGGATCGAACTTATATTTCTCATTCGCCAAACGAATGGCGTAAGCGGTGCATTCCATCAGCAAATCGTCGATATCGAGCGCGGTGGACAGTCTGCGTCTTTTGTTCATAAGTTACCTCCTTTGGGGTTGTATAATATAGGTTAAAAAAATAGCTTTGCCGTATTTGATACAGAAACACGGAAAGCTAAGTTGGAGTATATTATACAGCATACTTTTGAAAAAATCAATAGGTTTTTGAAAAATTTTTCCTTTTTGTATTGCAATCTTTGTCAGATTGTGTTATAATAACGAACGTGTGTGAACAAAATTAGGTATATACGCGCAATATGGGCGCGTGTTTCTACCAACCGCCGTAACATGGTTGACTACCTCGTAAAAGAAGTAGCCAGCCTATTTTTACGGGCACAGGAGGAAAATGATGAATTATGACGTTATTATTATCGGTGCGGGCCCTGGGGGAATCTTTTCCGCGTACGAGCTTTCCAAGAAAGCACCGTCCTTAAAGGTCGCTGTATTCGAAGGCGGAAACGAGCTGAAAAAACGCTGCTGTCCCATTGACGGCGACAAGATTAAGAGCTGTATCGGCTGTAAGAGCTGTTCGATTATGAGCGGTTTTGGCGGCGCAGGTGCGTTTTCGGACGGGAAATACAACATTACCAACGATTTCGGCGGTACGCTTTTTGAGTATATCGGCAAGCGCAGAGCGCTCGAGCTTATGCATTACGTAGACGAAATCAACATGCGTTTTGGCGGTGAGGGTACGAAGCTGTATTCAACGGCAGGCTCTAAATTTAAAAAGGTCTGCATGCAAAACGGCTTGCATCTTTTAGACGCGTCCGTTCGCCATTTGGGTACGGACATCAATTACGTGGTTTTAGAAAACGTATATAACGAGCTGAAGGACAAAGTGGATTTTTATTTCAACACCCCCGTTGAGCGTATTGAAATCATTGAAAACGGTTACCGTATTTTGACGGATAAGGATAGCTATACCTGCGAAAAATGTATCGTGTCGGTAGGGCGCAGCGGTAGCAAATGGATGGAGCATGTCTGCAACGAACTAGATATTCCCACCAAATCCAACCGTGTGGATATCGGTGTGCGCGTGGAGCTTCCCGCTGAGATTTTCTCGCATTTGACAGACGAGCTGTACGAGAGTAAAATCGTATACCGTACCGAGAAATACGGAGATAGAGTGCGCACGTTTTGTATGAACCCGAAGGGCGCGGTCGTTAGTGAAAATACGAACGGCATTGTCACGGTAAACGGACATAGCTACGAGGACCCGAAAAAGCAGACCCAAAACACGAATTTTGCATTGCTTGTTGCGAAGCATTTTTCCGAGCCTTTCCGTGATTCGAACGGCTATGGCGAATCGATTGCAAGGCTGAGCAATATGCTTGGCGGCGGCATTATCGTGCAGCGTTTTGGGGATTTGATTAGAGGAAAACGCAGTACGCCTGCGCGCATTGAAGAATCCTTTACTACGCCGACGCTCAATGCAACGCCCGGGGACCTTAGCTTGGTACTTCCCAAGCGTATTTTGGACGGGATTATCGAGATGATTTATGCGCTTGATAAAATCGCGCCGGGTACAGCGAACGAGGATACCCTCTTGTACGGCGTTGAGGTCAAGTTCTATAATATGGAAGTAGAGGTAGACAAAACTCTGCAAAGCCGTTACAAGGGACTTTACATTATTGGGGACGGAAGCGGTATCACCCATTCCCTCTCTCACGCTTCTGCAAGCGGCGTACACGTCGCAAGGGATATTGCGGAAAAGTTATAATTTGATAATTCTGCCACCGGGTAGAGAATGTAAATCAAGCATTCGTTTGTACGTCGTTAGGTCTTTGAAGACGTACAAGACGGATGCTTCTTTTTTTTGGAAAGGTAAAAGCTATGAGGAAGAAAAGATATTTTACGAATTTTGAAATCGGGTTATGGACGGCATCCGTTTTATGTATTTTGCTATCCTACGTTTTCTTTGAAAAAAACGGGGTAATGGCACTCGTCGCATCCCTGCTGGGGGTCACCTCTTTAATTTTTAATGCAAAGGGGAATCCTATCGGTCAGCTTTTGATGATTATTTTCGGGGTTTTATACGGTGTCATTTCTTACGGTTATGCCTATTATGGGGAGATGATTACCTATCTTGGCATGACGGCGCCAATGGCGCTCGTTGCTCTGATTTCTTGGCTTAAAAATCCGTATAAGGGGAACAAAGCGGAGGTGGCGGTCAATCGATTGCAGGGCAGGGAAATCGCCTTTATGTTCGTATTATCCATAGGGGTAACCGTGGCGTTTTATTTTCTCTTAAAGTATTTTGGTACGGCGAATTTATGGGTGAGCACCCTATCGGTAACGACGAGCTTTATAGCGGTATATTTGACTTTTCGTCGCAGTGCGTATTTTGCGCTCGCTTATGCCGCCAACGATGTGGTATTGATTGTTTTATGGGGGATTGCAAGCTTTTCCGATATTTCTTATCTTTCGGTGGTCGTTTGCTTCGCCATGTTTTTAATCAACGATTTATACGGCTTTTTCAGTTGGTTAAAGATGGAAAATCGGCAATCAAAAGCTGGGGAGCAGGTATAAGAATAAAACCGTTAGAACTAAATTAAGATGTCCCCCAAAGGAGGCAAGCTTTTTTCGGGGGGGGCGATTATCAAGTGATTATAGAGAGGGGTGACGGGATAGCAAGGAAAAAAATTTTTTATTTACGGCTCCTTTCGCGCAAAGTAAGGTTTGCTTTACGCTAGGTCAACGCAAACGCCAACAAATGCGTTTACTCATCTCGTTTCTACAAGACATTATCAATGTCTTATTTTATGGGCAACACCTACCCTCAATTCCTGTCGAGTATTCGGTAAAACAAAAAAGGAAACCTCAACCGAGATTTCCTTTTTTGTGGTGCGGTCGACAGGAATTGAACCTGCATGGAGTTACCCACAAGATCCTTAGTCTTGCGCGTCTGCCAGTTCCGCCACGACCGCATTAACGACATTTATTATAGCCTAATACGATTCATTTGTCAACTCATTTTGTAACG
>JAFUMY010000107.1 GCA_017482415.1 Clostridia bacterium | reverse complement strand
TCCGTTTTGTCCGTTCTTTCCCAAGCAAAACCCTCTCTTCCGAAATGTCCGTAAGCAGCGGTTGCCGCGAATACGGGCTTTCTCAAATCCAAGGTTTTGATGATGTTGTACGGACGAAGATCAAACTCCGTCTTAACGATTTCGGCGAGCTTTTCATCATCGAGCTTGCCCGTACCGTGACTGTCTACGAATACGGAAACAGGGTTTGCAACGCCGATTGCGTAAGCGACCTGAATTTCCACTTCGTCGGCAAGACCTGCCGCAACAAGGTTTTTAGCAATATAACGGCAGTAATACGCCGCGCTCCTATCCACTTTCGTAGAGTCTTTGCCTGAGAACGCGCCGCCGCCGTGCGCACATCTGCCACCGTAGGTATCTACGATGATTTTTCTGCCCGTCAAGCCGCTGTCGCCCTCGGGTCCGCCAATTTCGAATCTGCCCGTGGGGTTGATATAGATTTTCGTATTCTCGTCCATGAGCTCTTTAGGAATGATTTCGTCGATGACGTATTTTTTCATGTCAACGCGTATCTGGTCTTGTGAAACGACCCCGTCGTGCTGCGTAGATACGACCACGGTATCTACTCTTTTTGCCACGCCGTCTACGTATTCCACCGTAACCTGCGTCTTTCCATCGGGACGAAGATACTTTAAAATCCCCGATTTACGAACGTCGGTCAGGCGTTTTGCAAGCTTGTGAGAGAGCACGAGGGTGAGGGGCATCAGTTCTTCCGTTTCACGGCATGCATAGCCAAACATCATGCCCTGATCGCCTGCGCCAAGCTGATCGGCTTCATCGCCGCCTGCGGTCTTTCTTTCCAAAGACGCGTTTACGCCCATGGCAATATCGGGAGACTGGGTGTGAATCGCTACCATAATCTTGCATTTGTCGTATGCAAACGTACCGAAATCATAGCCGATATTCTTGATGATCTCCCTTGCTTTTTGTTCATAGTTAATCTCTGCCGTCGTCGTAACCTCGCCCATGATAAGCAGGGTATCGTACGCCGCCGAGCATTCGATTGCCGCCCTTGCATAAGGGTCGACGGTTAAAATCGCGTCCAAAAGTCCGTCCGAGATATTATCACATACCTTGTCGGGATGTCCTTCCGTAACGCTTTCACTGGTAAAAAACTTTTTCATGTAAAAAATCCTCTTTTTAACATAGTTCATCGCCGCAGTGCAATAGATTTACAGCGAAGTTTCCACTCGTGCAAACGTGTACACGTTCACACATGGGCAATTCATTATACAACCTTTTTTTCGGATTGTCAACTTATTTGTGATGTGCGTTACACGCTTGCAAAAAAAAATTATTCATGCTATAATATTTTCTATGAAAGATTTTACCTCCGTTTTGGAAAACTGCAAACTTTGCCCCGTTGAATGCGGCGCAAACCGCCTTTCGGGCGTCGGCGCATGCGGCGTTTCGGGCTTGCGGATTGCAAAATATTATCTGCACCCCTTTGAAGAGCCTTGCATTTCCTTCAAAAATGGGAGTGGTACTATCTTTTTTTCGGGCTGCAACCTGCGTTGCGCCTTTTGTCAAAACTACGAGGTCTCCCGCGCTAAACGCGGAAAAGAGCTCTCTTTTTCAGAGCTTGCCGACGTTTTTAAAAAACTTGAAGATATGGGCGCGGAGAACGTTTCCCTCGTCACCCCAAGCCACGTCATCCCGTACCTGGTGCGGGCATTTGAGCTTTATCAACCCAAAATCCCCGTCGTCTATAATTCGGGGGGATATGAAAAAATCGAGACTTTGAAAATAATCGAGCCTTTCGTTAATATTTGGCTGCCCGATATGAAATTTTATTCTTCCGCGCTTTCCAAACGCTATTTGGGGAAAACGGATTATTTCGACTATGCAAGCGAGGCAATCACCTTTATGGCAAACAGCAAGCCCCTCGTCATGACTACGGAGGGAAAAATGCTGTCGGGAACGGTCGTTCGGCATCTCGTCATGCCCCTTTGCACGAGTGATTCGAAAATGCTTTTGAAATGGTTTAAAAGCAAACTCCCCGACAACACGTATCTTAGTCTTATGAGCCAATACACCCCTTTCGGAGAAATCGAGGGCTATCCCGAGCTATCCAGAAAAATCACGGCACGCGAATACGACGCCGTTGTAGAAACGGCGTTTGGTCTTGATATACGCAATTTATTTTTACAGGAACGCAATTCGAGCGGCGAAAACTATATTCCCTCTTGGGATTTTTAATCCCCGTCGAATACGGTCGCTTTCCACTTGACGATTTTATTCGTCAGCTTTGCGGCGCGTTTTGGGTCGGCATAGGCAAGCTCCGCCTCCGCTCTTCGAATCTTTTTAAACAAGTTTTCCCTTTTTGACATCAACGTTACTATGCGCCCTTTTTTGGGCAGTTATTCTTAAAACGAGGTTTTATTATGCTGATTTCGGCAGATTCGCTACAATTCGGTTTTAACGGCGGCTCACTGCTCGAGGACGTCTGTTTTTCGTTAAACGAGGGGGACAGGGTTGGACTTATCGGTGCGAACGGCGAAGGAAAAACCACCCTCATTCGTCTGATTTTAGGGGAATTAGAGCCCGAATCGGGTACTCTTTTCCGCAAGAACGGAATCCGCATCGGCTACCTCGCGCAAAACGGCGGCTACGATTCCTCCAACACGGTCAAGGGCGAAATGCTGGAAATTTTCGCGGCGGACGCACGCGCAATCGAAGCCCTGCGCGAAACCGAGAAAAAAATTTCGATGGCAAAGGAGGGTTCGGACGAATACCGCGCCCTTTCCGCCCGTTACGAATCGTTAAATAAACAGATTGCGGCACGGGATAGCTATAACTTTGAAATCCGCGTGAATACCGTACTCAACGGCATGGGCTTTGAGGACGTATACGAGCAGCCCATCTCCACCATGTCGGGAGGCGAAAAGACAAGGCTTAAGCTCTGTCGCCTGCTCCTTGAAGAGCCAGAGCTTCTAATCCTCGACGAGCCGACCAACCACCTCGATATGAAAACGCTGTTTTGGCTCGAAGATTATCTCTCCGCCTATAAAGGCAGCATTTTAACCGTTTCGCACGACCGTTATTTCCTCGATAAGCTGGTAACGAGAATTTACGAGCTTGAAAATAAAAAGCTGAGTATCTTTAAAGGCAACTATACAAAATACAAGACTTTGAAAGCGGAAAAGGTCGCTCATCTTTTAAAGGAGTACGAAAAGCAGCAGGAAGAGCGCGCGCATATGCAGGAATACGTGGATAGAAACCTCGTCCGCGCTTCCACCACAAAAATGGCGCAATCGCGAAGGCTCGCCTTGGAAAAAATGGAGTTGATTGAAAAGCCCCTACTGCCCCCGACGCCGCCGCGTTTCCGTTTCACTTATACGGAAAAGCCCTATGAAAAGGTACTGGAAATCCATGATTTAACCCTAACAGCAGGTGAAAAAACGCTGCTTAAAAACATTTCCTTCGGTTTAGTCCGCGGTGAAAAATGCGCCGTTATTGGGGATAACGGAACGGGAAAATCCACCCTCTTAAAAGAAATTATCAAAGGCAAAAACCCTAAAATACATTTGGGCAGATTTGTAAAGCTTGCCTGCTACGACCAGGAAAACGCCAACCTCGACCCCAATAACACCGTTTTAGAAGAGCTTTGGGGTAGACACGTTACTTGGGACCAAACAAAAATTCGAAATATCCTCGCGCAAGCCAAGCTGGAAGCGGAGGATATGGATAAAAAGGTATTCATGCTTTCTGGCGGCGAACGCGCTAAGCTTGCCCTCGCCGTCTTTGAATGCGAAAACGGCAACGTCCTTTTATTAGACGAGCCCACCAACCACCTCGACCTCCCTGCAAGAGAGAGCCTCGAAGATGCCTTAAAAAGCTTCGACGGCACCGTTCTCTTCGTCTCCCACGACCGTTATTTCATTCGCTCGATTGCAAATAAGGTTATCGAGTTGGAGAACGGCACCATCACCGAGTTTAAGGGCAATTACGACGAATTTGGGGCATACAAGTCCGCGTTGAAGGAATCAGCAAAAATTAAGAATGAACAAATACCTGCCCCCATCATTTCAGAAAAATCGGCGAATAAAGACGGGTATTATCGCAGCAAGGAAGAACGCGCTGCCGATGCAAAACGCCGCACGCGTATTAAAAAAATAGAGGAAGAAATTTCTTCGCTTGAAGAAGAGGACGCAGCAATCAACGCTTCCCTTTCCGACCCTGAAGTTACGGCAAATTTTTCCCTTTTAACGGAAAAATGCAACCGCTTAGAGGAAATCAAAAATTTACTTGATTCTCTATACGCAGAATACGAAACCTTATTATAATTTCCCTCATTTTTTCAAAAAAACCTCTTGACAACTCCAAAAAAATGTGATATCATTTTAATATCAAATCCATAGGAGGTTTTTAGGATTATGGAAGAAATTTTATTAAAGAATAAAAAACATGGTATGCGGACGCTGCTTTTGTGTATTCTGGTGGAGGCGTTGGCAATCGGCGGCATTATCCTCGGCGCGGTAATCGATTCGCAGGGCAACAAGTCGATACATACCGCTCTTGGAATGACCATTTTGGTTGCTTCCCTCCTTATTGTATGTGTTGCGTGGATTCCCCTAGTTGGTTTGCGCGTCTTAAAGCCGCAGGAAGCACTCGCGTTGACCTTATTCGGGAAATACATCGGCACAATTAAAGGCGAAGGCTTTTATGCCTTAAACCCCTTCTGCGTTGCCGTCAATCCTGCTGCGCAAACAAAGCTGAACCAAAGCGGTGACGTCGGTAAAGCAAACGCACAGACCAGCGACAATGAATTAAAGATTTCCTTTAACATTCCCGATAAAAAAATCTCTTTAAAAATCATGACCTTGAACAACAACCGTCAGAAAATCAACGATTGCTTGGGCAATCCCGTCGAAATCGGTATTGCGGTTATGTGGAGAGTTGTCGATACGGCGAAAGCGGTATTCAACGTAGATAATTATAAGGAATATCTTTCCTTGCAATGCGACAGTGCCTTGAGAAATATTGTGCGTATTTATCCTTACGACGTAGCCCCCGGCGTAGATACAACGGGCGATGGCGTGGAAGATGACGGCAGCCTGCGCGGTTCGAGCGAAATCGTCGCTTCGAGAATCCGCGATGAAATCCAAGCGCGCGTCAACGATGCTGGGCTTGAAATTATCGAAGCGCGCATCACCTATCTCGCTTATGCACCTGAAATTGCGGCAGTTATGCTCCAACGTCAGCAAGCCTCCGCGATTATCGACGCAAGAAAGATGATTGTAGACGGTGCGGTCGGTATGGTGGAAATGGCGCTCGAACGCTTAAACGAAAATCAGCTTGTACAGCTCGACGAAGAAAGAAAGGCTGCGATGGTCTCCAACCTCTTAGTCGTACTTTGCGGCAACCACGACGCTCAACCCGTTGTCAATACAAGCAGCTTATACTAATCCCTAAATCGATATTGCGGCGCATGCGCCGCAAGGCGTTTCTTTGAAACGCCTAAAAAAGAAAAGGCAGGTATTTTTATGAACGAAAACGGAAAAAAGCAAGTTCCCTTACGCTTATCGCCAAAATTGTATAACGCTATCGCGGCTTGGGCGGAGGATGATTTCCGTTCGGTAAACGGACAAATCGAATACCTACTTTCCGAATGCGTGCGCCAGCGCAAGAAAAACGGGAAATACGTATCGGACGAAATCGACGTTCCGCCCGAGCTTGACATCGAATAAACGGCAGTTTAAAAGCCGCGTTTCCATTTTGGAAACGCGGCTTTTTCAATTCATACCTGCCGTCGTGTTTTTTATTTCATCAAAGACATGGTATTCCTATTTTAATAAAATTCTTCTTCGAGCATTGCGCAAAGACAATGATACAAAGGCAAGTGCAGCTCCTGCACCTTATACGTCTCTTTTTCGGGCACAATCAACGAAACGTCCGCAAGCTCTTTGAGCTTTCCACCCGTGCCACCGCCAAGGAATACGACAGACATATTTTTGGCTTTCGCCACCATCGCTGCATACACGCAGTTTTTGGAATTCCCCGACGTAGAAAGCGTCAACAAAACATCCCCCTCTCTTCCCCAAACGTTGACCTGCTGAGCAAACGTGAACGCAGGGTCTTTGTCATTTAAATACGCCGTGGAAAAAGCCGAATGCCCGCAAAGCGAAATCGCAGGAAGTCCGCCATCCAAGCCCGTTGCAATCGCCGCACCCTGCTCTCCGTAGGCTTCCAAGCCCTTAAGCAAATCTTCGGGCAAAGGACGAGGCTTTTTAAAGCTCTTTAAAAGCTCGCCTGCAATGTGCTCGCAATCCGCCGCTGAGCCACCGTTTCCGCAAAGATACAGCCTGCCGCCTTTTAAAAAACTGTTTTTCATTGTATCGAACGCCTGTGCGATTTCCTCTTTCAAACCACTCAATGCGCTATGCCTTGCAATACATTCGTCGATAATCTTTCTCGTCGTGTCTTTCATAATATTCTCCTTTAGTCCATATCCGCGACCGCAAGCGCCGCAATATCCCCGATATTTTCTGATAATTTTGCGCCGACAATTTCACAAACCGAACGGCTTTCCGCCAACGCTTCCTTTTGCAATACTTTTTCCATAGACGGAATCAACAGCGCGGACGAGCGCATATATACGCCGCCGATTACAATTCGCTCAGGGTTTAAAATATCGATTAAAACACTCAAACCCTTTCCAAGCATCTCACCGCTTTTTTGGAATACGCGCTTTGCAAATTTATCCCCCTCAAACGCAGCTTGCGCAAGCTTTTTTGTGGTAATCTCATCCATGCCCCCCATCTTTTCGATAGATTCAGGGATTTTCTTTAAACGCGCTGCCATCATTTTTGCAAGCCTTGTAATACCACCGCCACTGCAAAAGCCCTCAAACGAGCCCTCTTTTCCATACCCGACGGGACCAATTTTTGCCAAACGAATATGCCCTGCCTCGCCTGCGTTATCGTTCGTACCTGCGTACAGTCTACCGTCCAAGATAAGCCCTGCACCAAGCCCTGTACCGAAGGTCAAAAACACCATGTTTTTCGTGCCTCTACCTGCCCCAAAACGCCATTCCGCAACGGCACAAGCATTTGCGTCGTTTTGGAGCTTTGCCGATAAACCGCAATTCGTTTTTACGTAGTCTACAATTGAAAACCCATGCCACCCAGGAAGATTCGGCGGAGAAACAATGACACCCTTAACACTGTCTAAGGGGCCGCCGCAGCTAATCCCTGCCCTTTGAACGCCATACTCCGTTTTCCATGCCCTTGCAAAAGGTAAAAGCTTATCCAGCGTTTCTGTCGGCGAAAGGGTGGTAGCCACCTCTTCACGGCGCAAAACACGGATATTGCCCTGCTCAATTTTTCCTAATGAAACGGCACATTTCGTACCACCGATATCAAACCCAATACAATATTTCATGATTTCATATCCTTTCCTTACAATATATCGTATTACAGACTACTTAAAATTGCGTATGTAAATTCGTCTGCTTGAAGCGGAACTGATACCGTTCTTCTTCCAGCTTATTCGCAGGGTGCATAAACACCACTGCGCCTCTTTCCGAAGCCGAAACGCTCCCTACTACTATTTTATAGGTCAAACGCGCTTTCTTTGTCGTGGAATATTCTTGATCGACGTAGCACGTTTTTGTCGTTTGCCCAAGCTTTTCATAAGTTTTTGCATCGCCTACTGCACGGTAGATTGTATACAGCTTTTCTTCGCCCATCCACGAAAGCACGACCCCCGACGGTTGCCATTCCGCGTTAAAGCTTTCCGCCTGTTTTATCTCCTCACGCCTTGCAAAACCGTTCAAACAGTAGGTTTTTCCCGCTTCGGTATCCCAAACGAGTTTATCCTCCGATTTTATCGTTTGAACCTTCATGCCCGTTTCTTTACAAACCACGTAAACGTTGTCTTGTTCTTTTACCGTCAAGCGAAGCTTGCCGCCGACAACGGATTTTACCTCCGCGCCCTCGAGCAGTCCATCGTGATACGTTGCCGAAACCGTAAAATTTCCACGCGCCTTTAAGCCCTTAAAGGAAATATTTTTCCATGCACTTGGAATGCAGGGGAAAAGCGTTATCCCCCCACCATGGCTTTGAATAAGCATTTCCGTAATCCCTGCCACCGCGCCAAAATTGCCGTCGATTTGGAAGGGCGGATGCACGTCCCAAAGATTGGGATAGGTGCGTTTTTGCAATAGATTGTTTAAAAGAGAATAGGCATGCTCGCCATTCCCTGTTCTTGCCCACGCACAAAACCGATGCGCCAACGCCCAACCTGTCGCCTCGTCTCCGCGAAGCTCTAACGTGCGCTCCGCCGCATCCAACCACGCAGGGGTTTCTTGCGTAATCAAAGTACCGGGCATCAGTGCTACAAGCTGCGAAACGTGCCTATGCTTCGCCTCGCCGATTTCCCCATAAAAATGTTCTTCACCATATTCCTTAATCTGACCGCTATACCCAATCTGTACAGGCGCATAATGTTCAAGCTGTCTTTGTTCTAAATCCGAGACGTCGTCCAAAATTCCCAAAAGCTTCGAGCAAGCCAAGTCATCGCAGGCGTTTTCATAGAGCATTTGTTGATCAAACGCACAGCCAACCGTATGATAGTATTTTTGGACCTTGTGTTGATTAATCCAAAAATCCCCCGTCAAAATCTGCTCGGGAGAAGCCGAAAAACTGCATAAATATTCCCCCTCGTAATCTCGAACAGTCTTTGTTAAAAATTTCGCCATGCCGTGTACGGCAGGATACGTGACCTCTCTCAAAACGCATTCATCGCGGGTGAAGTCATAATAATCCCAAAACATTTTCGCAGTTAAGCCGCCCGTACCAGGTCCTGAATGCTGATAGGGATGCCGCCCCTCGATTTCATAGCAAAACGCCGCCGTACCTATAATCCAACCGCAATCCCCTGACTGAAAATTTTCAGGATTCGTCGTTTGAATCCATTCTTCCGCCAAATGCTCCGCTTGCTTATGATAAGCATTCCAAAACCCCACGTACGCCTCGAACGTCTCCGCTAAATTGGTCGTAAAGGCAGGCCAATAATTCATTTGAATATTGATGTTATGCCAAAAACCGCTTCCCCAAGGGGATTTATCGTGCACCGACCATACCCCCTGCAAGGAGGCCGGCAACGTACCTTTACGTGACGAGGAAATGAGCAAATGCCTGCCGTATGCATAATAGACTTCTTCCAAATACTGTGATTTTTCACCTTTTTGATACGCAATGAGCAGTTCATCCGTCGTTCTGTCGTCCTCAACACCGCCAAGATTGACCTCTACACGTGCCATTAAGCCTGTATAGTCCGCTTTATGACGTGCATACAGTTTCCCCCATCCAAGCGTTTTCGCCGCAGCCAAATCCTCGACAAGCGCTTCGTGCGGGTCGTCGCCAAGCGCACAATGAGCACCCTCTAAAAATACTTCTTCACACAGACGGTAAGACGTGTCCATTACGAAAAACAACGTCGTTTCCGTGGCATTAGAAATTTGCAGTTTTTCCCCGTCAGCGCATACCTGCCCATTGCATTCTACCGATAAGCGCCCCTCAAAAAACAAGCTTCGCGAGGGTAATTCGCCGCGCATAACCAAATCCCTTCCGTCAGAAAAGACCTTCCCGATTCTACCGCCCTCATCCACTGAACGCGCGCCTAAATAGGGAATCACCAAGGCTATCTCAAAATCCACTGCTTCCCTTGAAGCAATTCGATACGCAAATACCCGATCGGGATAACTGAAAAAAGCCTCCCTTTTTATCTCTATCCCATTTAAGAAGTATCGGGAATATGCCACACCGTCAATCAAGCGCAAACCACGCTCGTACTCAGAAACAGCGCCCTCTTGAAAAGAAAGTAGTATCTCAGCAAAATTCGACACCCCGCCCATTTTATAAGTATTAGCAAACGAATTGGTGGTAAACTGAATTCGTTCTATGTCCGTACCGCCAAAAATACTTGCGCCTGCATAGCCGTTGCCGATTGGCAAAGAATATTTCTCCCAACCCTCGTTTGTTCGCTCGGCTGGTTGTTTATAACGCAACGATAATGCTTTCATGAAAACCTCTTTAAATGTTAATAATGCTTCATTCGTAGCCAAATCTATAAGAAAAAGCCAAAAAACTACTCTTTTTCAATAAACTCAATAATCGGTCGCACGTCCTTTAAAGAATGAGGAACAATGCTATCGCTATTATGCAAAATTACTTCAATTTCAATCCGTCGGAAAACGCATTGCCGACCCTTTCGCCCAATTGATAGTAGCCGTGTCCGTCGCAATCATAGCAAATGGGCTTGAATTTCGTTAAATCAATTTTACCGTTCGACGTCAAAATCCGTTCGTCTACGCTGACGTTGACCACCTCGCCTATGCAAATTTCCGTATCCGTATCATAGCTGATTAGCTTACACTCTAAAACGAGAGGCAGCTCCTCGATAATCGGCGCGTTGACAAATTCGCTTTTCGCAATATGCCAGCCCGTCTTTTGGAATTTTTCAGGCATGGTGTTTGCGGAAACCACGCCAACGAAATCGGCAGGGAGCACGTTGTCGGCATCTGCAATACCAACGGTAAAAGACTTCGTCTTTAAAAGGTTCTTCACCGTTTTATGCCCTGCGCTAAGCACGATTGCAACCTGCGCCGTATCGCAAACCGTGCCCCAGGCTGCATTCATTGCGTCGGGAACTCCGTTTTCATCATACGTGCCGATAATCAATACGGGCAATGGATACATATATGCTTTTGCTTTTAGATTTTTTCTCATCACTGCGCCTCCACACGAATCCGTAAAGGACCTAAGCCGTTTTACTGTTTTTTATAGTATAACATACCAAAACGAAGAATTCAAGATTTTTTTCACATTTCTTTATCGAAAAAACATAAATTAAGTAAAATTTTACGGACATGGTTATAACCATGTCCGTAATGCAATCAATACATTTTTCTTTCTGCGCTTAAATGGGGCTCACCGAAACGTTCGCAGCCCAGCTTTGGAAACAAGGCGTATTTTTCGCATAATGCAGTCCGTTCCCCCAGAAATCGAGTAGTACTTCCTCAAGCTCGGGAAGGTTTTCCTCTTTACCGTTCAAATATGCCTCTAAACGCTCACGGCAATGCTTCACACGCTGTTTCAAGCCGCCCAAGCGGATATCCTGTACCTCGAAGCCGTGCGGTTTGTTTTCCTTATGCCATAACACGCGGAATACTTGATAGAATTCTTCAATCGCTTTTTCAATCTTTTTCATATCGATTATACATGCACGCAAAACGGCTTCATCGCGTACCTGGTATGCACTTCTTAACCGAACCCCCAAGTCGTATTTCAAAGCCAAAATCCGACAAAGCTTCCCCTGAAGGGTGTAAAGGTCGCTGAAATTCTTGCTTTCCTTGGCATAAATCGCGAATCGTTTCGCCAACTTTTTATATTGCTTGGTTACTCCCTCTTTCACCTGCGTGTCAAACCAGCCGAAGAAAGGATCGTTGTAAAGCATATATCTACTGGGGTTCCTAAAACCTTCCTTATTCCCACCAACGTAGTGCGGAGCGTCAAGGTTCATCATACGCTCGAAGGATTCGCCTGTCAATTCTTCAAACTCTTTCGCTATCTGTTTTCTATCCGTAACGCCGTCGTAATAACGTTTTAAATAGAACAACGACGGCAACATCGAAAAATACGAGCATTCCTTGCCGTTGTCCCCCCAAAGCGTAAAGAAGATTTTGTCAATCCCCTGTTCACGGCACACGTCCATTGCAGGCTTCATCGTCTGCAAGGAATAACGATTTGCGGGGGTAAAGCCCATCCAACACCAATTACCACCAGCAAACCAAATATCTTTACCGAATTCTTGATGGGATTTGAGCATTGCACGATAATCCGCTTTGTGGGTATGATAATAATCCCAATACACAAGCGCAACGTCGGGAACAGCCTCAATCGCCCCTTTCGGGAATTTCGTATGACGGCTATAATACTCCCCTTGGTTTGCCATACGGAAAAACATATCCGACCACATCATCGGCTCAAACCCGTATTTTTTTGCAATCTCCACAACCTTTCCAAGGTGTTTTTTCAACAGCTCGTAGCGGTTACAAACACCGTGCTTATCCAGATACTTACCAAGCCCGACCATGTGCGCTTCGTCCATGCCGATATGCACCTTTCGAGAGGTGAAATTTTCTGCAAGCGTTGCGAACATGTTTTCAATGAGTTCATAAGTACGCGGTTCGTCGATTAGCAAAATATCCGCAAAGTCGTTAATAACACGATAGGTAGACCATCTAAAAATAGACCCCAAATGCGCCAGCGTTTGAATACAGGGAATCAGCTCGATTCCTTTTTCCTTACAATAGGAGTCAATTTCCTGGATTTCTTCTTTTTTATAAGCACCGCGTAAATGTCCGAAATACGGCTCGTTTTTCACCTCGTAGGTATCCTCCGTATACAGTTGCAGCATGTTATATCCAAAAGCCGAAATATAATCTACAAAGCGTTTTACCTCGCTCGGCTTCATTACCCCGTTTCTAGACATATCCAACATTACGCCAAAATATTTTTCGCTCATTCCATACTCCTTATTCGTTCGTTCAAATTTTTCGGTGGGTTATTTATCACCTCGTATACTATACCATAAAAGATTTAAAAAAACAATACTTTTAGAAAAAAAGTCATTTAAATAGAAATATTTCCCTTTTTAGCACACTCCTATTATAGGTGCAAGCAAAAGTCCTCACCACCAAAGAATGGCTCATCAAATTTTTCGTCAGGCACGGATACCGCATTATCCGCAAATCCGATACTCACCTACGCCTACTGCAAAAATATTATTCTAAATAATAAGCCAAAAGCATCTGCAAAGTTCTCGCTCCGCAGATGCTTTTTATTAAAATTCTTATACCATGTCCTTGATGAACGGCTATATATAGCACGATTCTATAACAATTTTTAGCCTTTACGTTTGTTCTTTTTGGTTATTAAAAACAACTACAACAGTATAATTTTTAACATTTACAACGGTTTCCGTTTTGCGCCGCGCACAAACCATTCGCCAAATTTAAACAATCTCGTTTTGAACGTTTATTGTCGCTTTACTCTTAATACTTAAATCGTTGCGGAATAAATCTGCTCACAAATATCTTGCATCCCTTTTACGGTAGGATGTCCATCTTGTTTATCGACATTTTGCAATTCAACAAAACTACAACCATAATATTGCGCAACCTGCTTTAACCAAGCTTGAATTTCTTGTTTTATCTGCGTATTTATAACAACTATAATATTTGCAAAAGGCATATCCTTTTTTAGCGTAGATACAAAATATGAAATCGCAGGTCTTACATAAAATAGGTCTTCTTCTTTCCAGGAATCTAACATACATTCACCCAGCTCCACATTTGCCCAACTGTCGTTTGTCCCCCCAAAAACAAAAATTGTATCTATAGGATTTTTATCAAAGAAGGATTCTTTCTTTAATTTCCTATATCTATGGATAAAAGAAGATGTTTTTGAACAATCACTATTTCCGTAACCAGTATAACAAATAGTCGATCCTGACCAACTATTATTTTGAACTAAGCAAAAATCAGTTTTTCCTCTCAATCTATTCCACCATGTTTTCTCAACACTATTGACATCTAATAACGGATAATAGGTCTCAAACCCTTCAGGAATATATTCCTTAAACGTTGAATAGCTATCTCCAAATATCACCACATTTTTCATTATAAATTTCCCTATATTATAATTCCCTATAGATATTGCTTTCCTTTCAAATAGTCACAAATCCACGCCAAAGTATCACCGACAAATATATTATCATGCCGATAATCAAACAAAATAAAGGCATGCGCCGCGCCCGACAAAATCTCAAAATCGTACGCAACCCCTTTAGCCTTCAATGCGTCATTGTACCGCCGAGAAACTTCTAAATTCCTTGCCTTATCTTGATCGCCATACCATGTCCTTGATGAATATGATCATGGCATTATTTTATAATAATTTTCAGCCTTTATATTTGTTCTTTTTGACCATTATTATAAAATTCCCCCATTGTCCATTCTAACCGTCTTTCCTGCAGGAATAATACATTTCCGTTCCAAATAATCAAGATATACGTCTATCCCGCTCGGATTTTTCACAAAGCTTCCATCCATACTGAATTCTAATCTATCGCATGCTTGCAGATATTCAAATATTTCCCCATTCGTGGCATACCAAATATCATTTCTGCCACCCATGTATTCAGCGAATGCCTCTATCCGTTCCCAATTATTATTGTCATCGAACTCATAACTGTGTCCCCATAAATAGAAGATTTTTAGTTCTCTATTCCAATAATACCAATGTTCCTTTTGCTCCACGAATTCTTTTGCTAAATCCATCAATCGCGGGTTATCGTGGTGGCATGTCCCCTGCCATGCCAACCAATTTGTCGGTAAATCAAATTTTTCACTCTCCCCCGCAAGCCGAGCCCAACGTATTCCGACTTTATGTAGTAGTTCTATAATTTCTTCGCTGTATGAGCCGTTCGCATATGCCATACCCGTTATAACTCGTCCGAACATATTTTCCAATTCTCTTCTATCCGATACAATATCGTTTATCGCCAAATTAGTAGCAATGGAAGCAAGAGAAAAATGCCTATACCCGTGAATCGCCACCTCCATCCCAGATGGAATATATAAACCGAGGGCTTCTTGTTTTGACATCCGCCCTTTTTCCTTCCCTGCATTCTTATCAGAAAATATTCCTGCGTTGATATTAAAGGTTCCCTTTAATCCATATTTTTGCATAATGGAAATCAAACGCTTATCCTGACGAACTCCGTCATCGTAAGAAAGAGTTACCGCTTTTAACTTAAACCCCGGGAAACGTATATACACCTTGTTCATTTTCCACCTCACTTATATGCATTACTTATGTTTTCAAAACCCAATATTTACTTAAGAATTATAGTAAACATTCCCTTTCCACTGGTAGGCGTACGGAACTTCTCGTCTAATTCGGGTCCGCACGAATTAGAACCTATGCCTGCCATAAAATAATCTATGCAAAGATGTGTCGAACGACGAGCTGGAAGCTCCCAATCGTGTAAAACCGAACAATAGTCCTTAGTTCCGTGTGGCAATGCGGAAAACGACACCGCACCCTCTACACGAACACAGTTCTTTCCGTTGCCAATTTCAAGCCATTCCGTCCCGTAATGACTACCGTTTTCCTGCGGCTTGACATAATTCACTTCCATATTGGAAACTGTATCCGTATACACGTCTTTGATACAAGAAATTCGACGGTCAATATAGCTTTCATACGGTCCGTAACCATAATAAGAAACGTTTTCAAAGCTCTTATCTAACGACGTTTCGAAACCGATTCTCGGCAAATAACCCACGTATTTTTCACATTTGTAATCGATTGCAACGGAAACCGCGTTATGCCCAAACGTATATGTAAGTGTAAAATATACACAAGGAATAAAGCGCATGGTTGCCATATACCCTGTAAAGATAACGGAATTTTCTGTAATTTCCGTTGTGCGAATCTCCCCTTTGGCTTCGTAAAAACGTGCTTCATCCCAGCGTTTCAACGCGTACATATCGTTGTCAGTCGGGGCGCGCCAAACGGAAAGAGCCATCGGTGTTTTCAAAAGCTCCTTTCCTTTGCAAATACTCGCAATCGAGCCATCTGCCTTATCCAATCTAAACATAGTTTCCCCTGCTTTAACGGCGATATATCTGTTTGTTTCCGCAAAGGCAACGACAGTCGGACTCATTCCTTCTAAAACGGCTTTATTTTCTTCCGTCCAGCCCGCTCGCGCAATTTCATGTCCCTTTTCAAGCACACCGTAATTTTCGATCAAAGTCACCGAAGCAATCACAACGTGCGCTTTCTTTACCATGAAAGAAACGCTTTCATAGGGCTGAACGTTCAAATCAAACGTTTCTTCCCCAACAATTTTCCCTTGTTCTTTATAAGTAATCGTGAGCTTGGCAACAATGTTTTCAAAATGCAAGCGAGAGGATACCGTCAAGCAGTTATCCTGCAAAGAAAAAGTCAAAGGCTCGTACACCTTTTTCATTTCCATAGATTTTTGCGTGAGTTTCCTATCCGCTGTTATAATACCGTCCATGCAGAAATTTTTATCGTGCATGGTTTCACCAAAATCCCCACCGTATAAAAAGCCTTTGCCTTCTTTCCAAATTCCGTGGTCAGCCCACTCCCATACAAAACCGCCGATAAATCTATCGTTGGTTTCAATGACATCCCAGTACGCCTTAAAATCACCAGGACCGTTACCCATTGAATGGCAATACTCGCAAAGAATTAACGGGCGTTTTTCTCTTGGATCATTAAGAACCTCGTCAATCCACTCTAGCGTCGGATACATAGCACTCACAACATCCACTTTCGTATTGTAATATGCCTCGCCGTCGTCAATGCTCTTGTCTACGTATCCTGCATGTTCATAATGGATAGGGCGCGACGTATCATAAGATTTAATCCACTCGTAAGCAAGCTCGAAATTCTTACCATATCCCGCTTCGTTGCCCAAGCTCCAAAAAACGATACAAGGTCTGTTTTTATCACGCAAAACGTTGCATTTTTGTCTTTCTAAAATTGCGTCGGTAAATTGAGGATCGCTGCCCAATCTCTCATAGTCATTCGCATACCCAGCGTAAGACGGCGCATTGCTAGCAACGCCGTGGCACTCTACGTCCGATTCCGCCATTACATAAAATCCCATTTTATCACAAAGCTGATAAAATTCAGGGCAGTTTGGATAATGCGACGTGCGAATTGCATTGATGTTTAACTTTTTCATCAACGTTAAGTCGGTCAAAATATCGTCAAGAGAAACCGTCGCCCCTTTATAACAGTTCCCGTCATGGCGGTTTACACCTCGTATCTTGATTTTCTTTCCGTTGAAAAGGTAAATCCCGTCTATAATTTCGCTTGTGCGGATACCGACTTTCTCCCCGATATATTCACCCACCGACTCAATAAGCATATCGTACAAATAGGGATTTTCCGCACTCCAAAGTTTAGGATTGTCTACCTTGAACTCAATTCTTTGCCCTTCTTCTGCTTGTTGCGTTTGTCCGTTAAACGTAACCGTGGCACTTGTACCTTCTTCCAAAGTAAAACCAACCCTGCCGTCGATTGAAGTATCTATTCGATAATCGACAATATGCTTTTGCGGACGGGAAAGGATATACACGTCACGGAAGATACCTGTATAACGGAATTTATCTTGGTCTTCCAAATACGAACCCATGCACCATTTCAAAACGAGAACGTCCATTTTATTCTCGCCGTCTACAAGGCAATCGGTAATATCAAACTCGCTTAATCTATGAGCCACTTGCGAAAAGCCGACAAATTTATCGTTGATATATAGATAGAAACAGGAATCTACTCCCTCAAAGCATAAATAGCGTTTCATTCCGTCTGCTTTCACGGTAAAATAGCGAGAATAGTGATACGTAGGATTCATATTCGGCGTATAAGGCGGATTGTCTGCAAACGGATAACAATAGTTTGTGTATTGCATTTGGTCGTAGCCGTGCAACTGTAAGCAGGACGGTACTTCGATATCATCCGTCGGCGTTTTTAAATAAAAATCCTCCGAAACATCCAAAATCGACTTATACTCCTGTACTTTCCACACACCATTCAAATCTTGATAAAATTTACTTGTTCTACGGTTAGTGTAAACCGATTCTTTTTTTTCAAAGGGAATAAAATAAGCATGTGGATAAACTGTATTTATCGACCTACTTTGCTCGTAATATTTTTGCATAAAAACTCCTTATTCTCTTAACTCCCCCTGCAATTTCTCCTGTGTCGCTAATGCTCTATGTTGCCACTTCATTTTTTACGATACAATACTTCTTTATTTGTTTCATTTGTTTCAGTTTGGAATGATAATCCTATTCTTCTATATCCATCCCTTTTGCTTCAAATACTGACAAATCCAACAAAGCGTATCGCCCACAAAGGTATTGTCGTGCCTATAATCAAACAAGATAAACGCATGCGCTGCGCCTGACAAAATTTCAAAATCGCACGCAACCCCATATTTTTGCAACGCATCGCTATATCGCTTGGCGTCTTCTAAATCGACCGTCTTATCATGATCACCGTGCATAATCAAGGTCGGGGCGTCGCCTGCGGAAACGTTAAAAAGCGGCGAAGAGTCCTGTAAATCTTCCTGCGTTTTGCTTGATAATCCATACGACCATTTTCCCGTAAGGTCAACGATTCCGTTTAAATCCACAACGAAGTCCACGATTGGCATATTTTCGTCAATACGCTTTACAATTTCCCGATTGCCAAGGCAAATGGCATAATAACCGCCCGCCGAATCTCCAAACGAAACCACGGGCATTTCCTTTCCGTACCTTTCAATAAGCATTTTGCGAATTGCTTTCAGCGCCGAAACACAGTCGTGTAAACCGTTGCGAACGTCCGTATTATCACTATTCAAGCGATACTCGACACTAATGCCAACTGCGCCCTGCTCCGCAAAATAAGCCGCTTGCGGAAAGAGTCTTTTCGCGCTATCCGACGTCCAGCCGCCGCCGTGAATACAAATCACACAGCCTTTGGGTTCAACAGACGGAAAAAATGCGTAATAAAACAATTCCTGTCCGTTTTCGGTTGGATAGGAAAAACGCATCGGCTGTATTTTTTCCAAGCGTTCTTTGTCTACTTTCATATTTTTATCTAACCTTTAATATCGCACATTATCTATTTTGATTGTACTTGACGTATTCCATCAACGCCAAGATTGTCAAGGTTTGACCGTACGGCATAGGACAAATTGGAATGTCCCTATAATCCTGCAAGGTCATGCCCATACCCGTACCATACGAACATTTCTCCACAATGCCATCAGCGTTCACGCAATCCAACAATGCTTCTATCGCTTTATTTGCGCTGGTTTCATAGTCTTTTGATAAAATCCCCAAGCGAATCCCTTTCAAAAAGCCATAGGCAAAATTGGCGCTTGCCGAAGATTCAAGATAGGAAGATTTATCATCCAAAAGCGTATGCCAAAGCCCCGATTCGTCCTGCAATGAAAGCAACGCATCTGCTTGGCGGTAATACGCCTGTAAAATAAATTTTCGCACTGCGCCCTGCGGATTGGCAATTTCTAAGTAGTCAGGAATCCCTGCCGTCAGCCAAGAATTTCCCCTTGCCCACAGCGCATTCGCAAAATGGTCGCCACGCTCGAAAGACCAACCGTGATACCAAAGCCCCGTTTGCCGATCGGACAGATATTTGATATGCAAAAGGAACTGATATTCGCTTTCCTCTAAAAACTCCTTTTTATCGAACAGCTTGCCGTATTTTGCCATAAAGAGTACCGTCATATACAGCGTATCATCCCAAAGCTGCTCCTTATTTTCACAGCCCGTGCATTTATGCTGGATGCCGCCTTCTTGCGTACGCACCATCTCGTCAAGCGCAAAATTCGCCCATTCATGCAGATACGGCAAATATTTTTCCTCTTGCGTTTCTTCATACAAGCATGCCATCGTCAGCATCGGACACATTGTATTCACGTTCTTTTCAGGCAAGCCTTCTTGAAAGCGGTCGTCAAACCATTTTTCAATTCTTTCACGAATCTCGATTTCTCCGCTTAACTTATAATACTGCCAAAGCGTATATAAGCCTACGCCCTGCGTCCATTCCCATATTTCAAAGTCAATGATACCGATAGGGCATACCTCTTCGAAAGACGGTTTTATGTCCGCGATTGCAGAAACCATACCTTTTATTTTTATCAGCACGTCCGTTAAAGCAATTTTTTCTTTCATAAGTTCCTTTTCCAATTTAATATTTCAAGATTTCACTCTCAGCGTTTTCAATATATCTAAAACCAGGATAACCGTCTTCGCCAGAGCGTGTATTGCGAATAAATCCTTTTTCGGGGTGATGATCCCAACTTGCAAGCGCATCGTCAGTCGAACGCATAAGCGACGGCATACTTTCTCCGTTGCCATTCAAGCAAGTGACGAAATACATGCCTTCTTCGACGTAAAGCTTTTGTTCTGCACCTTCATATACCAACACGTCGCCATCCTTCAAGCGGCGGTATAAACGGTATACATCCACACCAAGCACCTTACCCCAGTTTGCCAAAAACTTTTTGCCGTCTTTCACTACACGCAACCCTTCGGGACAGTGCGGCTTCTCCGCCGTGATATACACGGGATAAGGATGCGAATATTCGCCAACTGCGTCTACGCGCACTCCACGAACTCTAACGAAGTATTTTCCTTCCGTAAGTTCGTCAACCGTACAGCTAAGCGCGCTTACGGTTTTGACTTTTTTGTAATCTTCCGCATCATAGCGTTTGATTTCTACTTCGTATTCTTTTGCACCAACAGCAGAAACCCAGGACAGGCGAACGCTGTTTTTCGAAACACACGTAGTAGATATGTCCGTTTTTTCAATATCGGGATATTTACCGATATTCCATACGCTATTTCCTGCGGGCATATCAAAAACGTATCCGCCGTCAATATATGCAAATTCTACGGAATCACCGTTAATCCACACTTTGGCATCAGGCAGTTTTTGCATTTCAACGCGTACCTGCCCCACTTGTTCGAAGAATGCCTTACCAAAAACACGGTCTTTTAGAGAACGCAAACTCATACCGCGACGAATACCTTTTTCATAAGGAATACGCAAGGCAACGCCGTCCTTTGCAATATATTCACCGTCAAAAATCGCCATTCTAAGCTCTGACGGCGTTTGCGTTTGGTAGCCAACGTAGCCTTCGAATGCACACACACCGTCGTTGAAATACGTCTTAGCTTGCCCGTTGAAAATTTTATCCTGTCTATAAGGGAAAGCTACGTCGCAGCCGTAATCTGTACGCTTAGGCGCATAAATATGCGGCTCGTGCCCATAACTTCTCAAATGGGAAACTACTGTTAAGAAATCCCCTGCTCCGTCAAATACCTTGGTGCGACATTGCGCGAAGGAAAAGTTATAGGTCGGATGTTTATCTACCGAGTATCCACCCACGCTGTCCACGCCTTGAACACCAGGCTTTACGTTCCAAATTGCAGGGAAATCGTCCGTCTGGTTCTGCGCCCATGTAAACCGTCCGTACTGCATACGATCTGCCACTGCATCGTATACGGCAATATATTGATTTTCCACCATTATCACGCTACGATAACGATAATAGGGTTGAGAATATTCCCCTGCGTTCACGCGTGCGTATTGAATAAAGTCAAAATCCATCAAGGGTTCGGTCAATTCATTTCTGCCCACCGACTTATATTCATGGTCAATGAGCACGCCAAAGTTCGTGCAGGCCTGTACGTCCCCCTTGTTTTCATCCCCAACGTCCTCGGGGGAATGGTCGGTGTATTTTCTACGGTTCGCATAGTAGTACAATTCACCGCAGCCGCCACGCGCCGCTCTGCCCCAACGGTAGTTAGGGCCTTCGTCCAATTGCTGTAAAAATACTAGCATTTCCTCATCGGTATTGACGGCATTTCGCATCATATAGCCTAGACCCGTATATTTACACGAATACAACTCGGGCGGTGTTCCGCCTTGATTTTTGGTGCGAACGTGATAGGAATCGTGTTTCCAATGCGCTAATTTATCAAAAAGCCCATCAAAATTCTCTTGCTTTCTATAATTGTGTAAAATATATTCTGACAACAAAGGTTCGTAATATCTACACATATCCGCAAGTTGAATCATGCAAGGGAAGTACCCATGTCCGAATTCACCGCCAAATTCACCCGTACAGGAATGAGCGCCATGCGGCATATACAGCCGACGTCCTTTCTCGTTTTCCACCGCTTGCATATTCACCAAAAATGCAAGTAGAGGCTTGAAATGTTCGTAAAGCAACGGCATTTCTCCACCCGTCGTATGGTAAATTACCGAACAAATTTCCACAGTACAATGCAGCATCGCAAACATATAGCAACCGATGTTTTCAGTCCATCTGCCGCCGAGCGCATTCCATTTGTCTACGGCGGGACGAATATGATATTTCAAATTGCGTGCCATTGCCGTTTCATATCTGGTCAACCAAGATTGATAAGCAGGGTGGCGTTTCCCTAAAATCGCCGCAAAAATCCCCACTGTACCCAATACGTCGGTCAAGAAGTTGGGATGCCCTGCAAGCAAAATATCTATCGGGAAAAAGTTTTCCTGTGATAACACGTAGCAGGTAAACGCCATT
>JAFUMY010000106.1 GCA_017482415.1 Clostridia bacterium | reverse complement strand
ATTTGTATGATGGGGACTTTGCCTTACTTTTAAAGTCGTATTTTTATAGACTAAAATCAAACGTTTCACAGGATAAAACAGTTTTAGAGTTATCGAACGTAACATTTTTATCCGAAGAAGAAAGACATTTGGTTGAGGAATATTTCTTAATGCTTGGGAAAGGGGATAGTTTATCGCAAAGAAATTATTTTTCCTCTGTAAGGGAAAAGCTGGTGAAGATTGAAAATGAAACGGAATTACAAGCAAAAAAATATGGGGATTTATACATAAAAATTGGTTTTTTATGCGGTTTATTGTTCTTAATATTAATCGTATAAAGGAGAGAATATGGATATAACGATACTGTTTAAAATGGCGGCAATAGGAATTATTATTACGGTCATTTGTCAAATCTTGAAGAAATCCGATCGAGATGATATTGCAACGATTGTCAGCATTGTGGGGCTTGTCATCGTGTTGGCGGTTGCCGTTGGAATGATTGGGGATCTTTTTACGGAAATCAAGAGGGTATTTGATCTGACGTAGTAGCTAACGTTTGGCAGATAGGAGAAGGGAAAAATGGCAGAGATGTTTAAAATTATTGGCGTGGCTTTTGTGACGTCGATTACCGCAGTCTTATTAAAGGGAACAAAACCAGAATTGTCTTTTGCCGTAACGATTACAGGCATAATCGTGATATTATTGTTTTTAGTGGACGCGTTGCAGGGTACGATTTCCGTTTTTACAAAAATTGCGCAAATAACAGGCATTGAAAACGGTTTATTAAAGGTACTTTTAAAGATTGTCGGCGTGGGATATATTACAGAATTTGGGGCTGGCATATTAAACGATTTTGGGAGCAATTCTATTGCGGATAAGGTCGTTTTGGGTGGAAAAATAACGATTGTTATGCTATCGATTCCCGTTATGGAAAGCTTGCTTTCAATGATAGGTGGATTTTTACGTTTGGTATGAAACAGGTGGGGATTCGTTCGCTTTTTCAGACAAGAAAATCGAAAAAGCTCAGGGTGTTAATTTTTATAAGTTTATGCATTGTACTTTGCTTATTATTGTTTGTTGGTCAGTCTTATAACGTTTCATCTGCGGAGGGAGATCAAGCCACCGTGGAATCGGAGCTGAATAATAACATTTTAGAACAGCTTGATAATTTAGATTTAAGTGCTTTGCAGGAATACGTAGATTCTTTGGGAACATTTTCCAATGAAAGCGTCGCGGAGCGGCTATTTGCTTTTATTAAAAGCGATGCATGGGATTATGAGGGGTTTTGGAGACAGCTTGTCACCGTTCTCTTTTCAAAAGTAACGGAGATTTTACCTGCGTTTGCCTGTATAGCGGCGATTACGTTGTTATCGGGATTGATTTCTACCCTGCGAAGTTCTTCAAATGCTTACACGGCCTCGGAAATGATTTTTTTAATTACATATGCAGCAGCACTAATACCGCTTCTTGCCGTACTGATTGAATGCTTTGAAGCGTCGTGGTCTTGTATAGAAAGCCTGCAAACGCAAATGCAGATTGTTTTTCCGTTGATGTTGACGCTCATGGCCGCGAGCGGGGGTGGACTTTCTGCGGCGGTTTGTCGACCTGCGGTGGGATTTTTTGCAACAAATATCGTTTCCTTAATCAACGGCGTTGTTTTCCCGATAACCGTGACGGTGATTGTTTTTTCCATGACGGGAAACTTAACGAAAGAGCTAAAAATTAGTAAATTTACGGCGTTTTTTAAAAGTATAAACAAATGGATTATTGGGATTAGTGTGTCGGCGTTTGGCATTTTCTTTACTTTGCAGGGGATTACGGCGTCGAACTATGACGGAATCGTTCGTAGGGCGGCAAAATACGCAATCGGCAACGGGATTCCAATTGTCGGCGGTTTTCTTTCGGGCGGCTTTGATTTGGCGGTGGCGGGTAGTGTTTTGATTAAGAATTCTCTGGGAAATATGAGTGTTTTTTTAATGATAACAGTATTATTCGAACCGATTCTTCTTTTGGTATCCGTGAATCTTTTATTGCGCCTAACCGCGGCGATAACGCAACCGTTTGGGGATAGCCGAATTTCGGATTTTCTCGGGGAAACTGCGGATAATCTGCATTATTGCACGGCAGGATTACTGATAACGGCATTCTTGTATTTTTTGAGTATTATGCTGTTCGTCTATGCTTCGGAGGCTCTATTTTGAACGAATATTTACTTGGGGTAATCGGTACGATTTTAATCTGTGCATTGTTAACGGCGATTTTGCCGCAGGGGAAAACGTCGGGCGTAATTAAAGCGATTACACGTATGGCATGTGTATTGGCAATAGTCGCGCCGATATTGAAGTATTTGCAAACAGGTAGCTTGCATTCGAATATAAACGTGGATGGGAATTTAACGGAAACTGTCATAGAAACGGATGAAACCTACATAAAGTATTACAGTGAAATGCGAATTCGGGAAACGGAGAAGGCATTAGAAAATGAGCTGGCGGAGCGTTACGCCGTTTCCGTTGAAGTGCATTTGATATGGGATACTGTTATGGAATATGCAGGAAAGTATTCGGCGGAATCGATTCAAATTAAACGAATTGAAATAGAGCGAATCAGCGAAATATCGGAGGAGAAGGCTGCCAAAATGTATGAATATTTGACAAAAAATTATTGTAGTGAGGTGTTGATTGAATAAGGAGAAAGAGGAAATAACCCCGAAACGATTTTTAAGTGCTTGGAACGGGAAAATAAAAGAAATTGCAATTCTTATCGCATTGGCGCTTGTTTTGATATTTACGGCGTGGAGTGTGTTCCGAGATAAAGATACGCAGACGGATTCGCTTGCGAATATGACGGATACCGAATTAAAGGTTGCAAGGATTTTGCAGGAAATAGAAGGGGTTGGTGAGGCAAACGTAATTGTTTATGAAACGAACGAGGGAATCGAGAGCGTCGTTGTGGTCTGCGACGGGGCGAATGATTTTAAGGTAGTAATGGACGTTCGGGAGGCGGTGGCAGCCGCACTCGGAACGACGGAAAAATCGGTAAAAATTTATTTAAAAAAAGAGTAAGGAGATAAAATTATGTCAAACAAAAAGAAAATTGTGCTCATGTCGTCTTTGGTGCTGTTGTTGGCTGCAACCGCCGTATTTAACTTCGTTTTTGCGAATTCAAGTACGGTAACCTCGGCAGAGGGTGGCGTTACGACGGCGAATTATTTTACGACGTATCGTTCTGAACGTACAACGACTCGTAACGAAGAGTTGGTACAGCTCGACAGCGTAATTGCGTTATATGAAGTGGGCGATGAGAAGTATGAAGAAGCGACGGCAATGAAGATGGAAATCGTTTCGGCAATGGAGCAGGAGCTTGTTTTGGAGAATATGGTAAAATCGCTTGGTTTTAGCGATGCGGTGGTATCCGTGTCCACCGATTCCGACAACGTTAACGTATTTATCAATTCCGCAGAATTGAATTTCGATACGGCGCTTTCGATTTACAGTATGATGAAAGGAGAAACCGGAATTGTAGCGGGAAACGTAATTATCATGCCTGTTTACGCGGAAAGCTAAAAAAAAGCGGAGAAAATATCTTCAAAACAGTAGAATTATTCGAAAAGATGTGTTATAATAAGGAAGAAGAAAATTAAGGAGATCTTTTCGAATGCCTAATTTCAGATTAACTTCTAACGACAAGCAAAGCGGTAAAATCGTATATAACGTTGGTATCGTGCAGAACATTGTAGCTTTAGCGGTAGCGGAGGTAGAAGGTACCGTTCCTACGCAGGGCAAAAAAAGCGGTATTTCGTTATACATCGAAAAAGAAGGGGTTTACGTTGACGTTTCCGTGGTTGTAAAGTACGGATACAACGTTCCTGAACTTGCGTATCGCATTCAGCAAACGGTTAAGGAAAGCGTTGAAAATATGACGCATTATAAGGTCGCGGAAGTCGACGTGCATATCCAAGACGTTGTCTTTTCTGATGGCGCAGTAGCACCTGTTGAAAAGGAAGCGGAAGCAGCTCGTGAAAACGAAGAACGCGAAGAAAACTGAAAATGATTGATAAAGCGAACACCCTTCTCGAAAGTGAAGGGTTTTCGTTGTTATATTAACGGAGCAGTAGATAAACTATGAGAAATGCAGCAAGAGAAGCGGCGTTGAATATTATTTTTGCGCAACAGTTCAACACCGACTATATCGACGCGCTTAAAAAGAAAATTTATAAACAGTTCTCCTTAAACGACGAGGACATGCTGTTTGCAGCGGATTTGGTTGCTACGGTTGAGGAACACCGTGCGGAATTGATTGCAGGGATTGAAGAAGCCTGCCACCATTACCGTGAAAACCGTATCAATCCCACCGATAAGAGTATTTTGCTTATCGCAATGGCTGAAATTAAATATTTCGATGAAATTCCGCCTGTTGTTTCAGTCTCCGAAGCGGCGGGTTTGGCGCGTAAATATTCCACGGAAACGAGTGCGGATTTTGTAAACGGCGTGCTTTCCGGGGTAATCAATAAATAAGCGGAGAGGCGTTTTTATGATAATCTTGGACGGAAAAGCGTATGCCGCAGAATTACGCGCAGAATTAAAGGAAAAGATTGACAAGCTTGAAAGAAAACCTGGGCTTGCAGTTATCATTGTTGGGGAGGATCCTGCTTCCCGTGTTTACGTTCGGAATAAAATTAAGGCGTGCGAGGCGTTAGGAATACGTTCGTATGCCTATGAATTGCCTTACGATTCCACGCAAAAGGACGTGGAGGATTTATTGGATTCGCTTGGCGACAACAAAGACGTTGACGGGGTGCTGTTACAGCTTCCGTTACCGAAGCATTTGGATTCGGAGTCAGCAGCTAAGCATATTCCCGTAGAAAAGGACGTAGACGGTTTCTCTGCACAGAATTTAGGGCTTTTGATGCAACATAAGGAAAACGTGGTTGCTTGTACGCCTGCTGGGGTTATGAAAATCCTTGAAAAAGCAGGGATTGAGCTCACGGGGAAACATGCGGTAGTGCTTGGTAGAAGCGAGACGGTTGGGAAACCAATGGCAATGCTGTTATTAAACGCAAATGCAACGGTGACCATTTGTCACAGCAAAACGCGGAATTTGAAAGAAATTTGTCGTTCTGCCGATATTTTGGTGTCTGCGGTCGGGAAGGTAAAGTTTGTTACCGAGGATATGGTAAAGGACGGCGCAGTCGTTATCGATGTCGGCATCAATCGTGATGAAAACGGAAAGCTTTGCGGAGACGTGGATTTTGAAGGCGTTAAGGACAAAACTTCCTATATTACGCCTGTTCCAGGCGGGGTTGGGCCGATGACGGTTACCATGTTAATGTATAATACTTATTTAAGCGTTTGTAAGGAGTGAAAGAGATTTGAACGTGTATCATCTTCGCTATGAACAATATTTAGCTGAGTTTAACGGATATTTACTGAAATACGTAGATAACCTCCATACGAAACCCGAAGTATTGGGTGAAAGTATGCGTTACAGCCTATTAAACGGAGGGAAACGAATCCGTCCGGTTCTGGCTTTGGCTTGTGCTGAAGTTTTAGGGGTAGAGCGCAGTGAGATTTTGCCGTACGCGTTGGCGTTGGAAATGATTCATACCTATTCGTTAATTCACGACGATCTTCCTGCGATGGATAACGATGATTTTCGGCGCGGAAAACCTTCTAACCATAAGGCGTTCGGGGAAGCCAATGCAATTCTTGCGGGAGACGGGCTTTTAAACGAAGCTTATGCGATTTGTTTCCAAGAGAGCATGAAGGGCGAAAAATACGCCGTTGCTGCAAAGTATTTAAACGAATGCGCAGGCGTATACGGTATGATTGCAGGGCAGTCCGCGGATATGTATTTTTCCGAGCGAGAACGTGCGGTAACCGAGGATGATCTTGCGTATATTTACGAACATAAAACGGGCAAGCTTTTGCTTGCTCCGATTGCGATTGCAAGCATTCTTGCAAACCATAAAAATTACGTGGAGTTTGAAAGGTTTGGTAAACTTTTGGGCGTGCTTTTCCAAGTCACCGACGATATTTTAGACGTCACGGGAAATTTTGACGCGTTAGGCAAAAACGTGGGCAAGGATGAGGGCAAGAACAAGCTTACCTGTATTCGTTTGTACGGTTTAGAGGGTGCAAAGCTCCGCGCGGATTTATATGCAAAAGACTGTCAGGCGATTTTGGAAGGTATCGATGGCGATACTTCCTTTTTAAGGGATTTAACCGATTACGTGTTGAATCGTAAAAATTAACATTTACTAAAGAATAACGTTATAGGAGCGGTTATGCTGGAAAAAATAGCCCCTGAACAAATTAAAAAC
Source organism: Clostridia bacterium (assembly GCA_017482415.1). Taxonomy (GTDB): domain Bacteria; phylum Bacillota; class Clostridia; order Christensenellales; family Borkfalkiaceae; genus Scatosoma. The sequence goes on along the minus strand of JAFUMY010000106.1, from coordinate 33,305 downwards.
TGTACGAAAAACGAATTGAACGTTTTATGCGACGAGATTCGCAATACGATTTATACGACGGTTTCGAAATGCGGTGGACATCTTGCGTCCAACCTCGGTTCAGTTGAATCGATTGTTGCGCTTTTTTATGTCTTTGATTTTCCGAAGGATAAAATTATCTTCGACGTAGGGCATCAATGTTACCCGTATAAGCTTTTGAGCGGTCGTTTAGACCGTTTTTCAACCCTTCGCCAAAGCGGAGGGATTTCAGGCTTTCCCAAGCGAAACGAGAGTATTTACGATTGCTACGATACAGGACACGCAGGAACTTCGGTTTCAGCAGCAATCGGGCTCTCCAAGGCAGCGGAGCTGTTGGGGGAAGAGCGAAACGTGATTGCTTATATTGGCGACGGCTCTTTCAATAATGGGCTTGTCTATGAAGCTTTGAGTAGCTTGAAAATTTTAAATAGTAATATCCTGATTATTTTGAATGATAACGGAATGTCGATTTCCCCAACAGTTGGTGGTATGTATGACATAATATCTGAAATCAAGAATAGCGGATCTGCTGAAAATATCAAGCTTTTGGAGAGCTTTGGCTTGTCGTATATGGGAGTTAAAAACGGTAACGACCTCGAAGAAATGATAGATGCGGTAAGCGAAGCGAAGGAAAGATTGAAGAGCGGTTCGGTGTTACTGCATATTGCGACTAAAAAGGGTAAGGGCTATGAATTTAGCGAAGAAAACCCTACGAATACGCATGGTGTGCCGCCTGTAGGAGCGCCAAAACAAAAGGAATATTCCGAAGTCTTAGGGGAAACGCTTTGCGATTTAGCGAAAGAAGATAAAGGCGTTACGGTGGTATCCGCAGCGATGAAAGAGGCTTTGGGGCTCGCGGATTTCTTTGTGCAATATCCCGAACGTGCTTTTGACGTAGGAATTTGTGAAGAGAACGCCTCCGTGCTTTGTGCAGCAATGGCAGCAGGTGGCTTGAAACCGTATTATGCGATTTATTCCACGTTTTTACAGCGTGCTTTTGATGAAATCATTCATGACGTATGCGCGCAGGACATGCCTGTTACCTTCTGTATCGACCGCGCAGGGATTTCGGGAGCAGACGGTGAAACGCATCAAGGCGTATTCGATTTGTCCTATTTGTCCTTGATTCCCAATTTGGCAATCGCTTCGCCGAAAGATACGGAAGAATTCCGTAAAATGTTGGTGTTTAGTAAGGATTTCAAGCATCCGTTGGCGATTCGCTATCCAAGAGCAGGCAGAGTCGTATTCACCGAGGGCGAGGGCAAAGAAATCGAACTTGGGAAATGGGAATATCTGCATAGAGGCAACAAAAATAAGGCTACGTTGATTGCAACGGGTGAGCGCTGTATGATTATCGCTATGAAAATTCTTCAAAACCTTCAAAAAGAAGGCTTGGATTGCGATATCGTCAACGCTAGATTCGTAAAGCCCTTGGATGAAACGCTTTTAAATACGCTTTCCAGTGAATACGTAATCACGATGGAGGATAACGTGGCATTCGGCGGCTTTGGTGCTTTGGTTTCTCAGTATTTGTTACAGAACGACAAAGCTTGTAAAATCAAGACGTTTGCATATCGCGATGAGTTTATTCCGCAGGGTAGCGTTTCCGAATTGCAAGCGGAGTATGGCGTTAGCTGTAAAGAAATTGAAAGCTATTTGAAGAGTATTCTTGCATGAGAGCGGATAAATTTTTTGCCGAACGGTTCGGCTCAAGAACAAAAGCGGCAGAGGCGATTGAAAAAGGTTGGGTTTTGATTAACGGCAAGCCCATTAAACCGAAGACGGAAGTGTTGGATACCGATGCGGTTGCTTTTTTAGAGCCGCAGGAGCGTTTTGTTTCCAACGGCGGATATAAACTCGACCGTGCGCTGAAAACCTTTGATTTTTCTTGCAAAGACCGCATATTTGTCGATATTGGGGCAAGTACGGGCGGTTTTACCGACTGTCTTTTGCAAAATGAGGCAAAGCGCGTATATACGGTCGACGTTGGGGAAAGCCTTTTGCACCCAAGTCTTATGAGCGATTCACGAATCGTGCAAATGGAGAACACGAACGCGCGGTATTTAACCAAGGATAGCTTTCCTGAAAAAATCGATTGCGTGGTCACGGACGTCAGTTTTATCTCGTTGCGCTTGATTTTTCCTGTAATCAAGGACGTTTTAAACGGTCAAGGGAGCGCAATCGTATTGATTAAACCGCAATTTGAGTGTGAAAACAAGCATATCGGAAAAAGCGGTATCGTATCTCCGTCGGCGCACCCCGAAATTGTGGGGAAAGTCTTGAAATATTTTGCAGACAGCGGGTTATATCCTTATGGGATTGTTAACGCGCCTGTACGTAAAGGCAAAAATATTGAGTACGTTTTATACTGTAAACCTGTGTATCAGGGAGCGAAAGCAAATGAAAATATCGTAAACGAAGTGAGGAGCTATGTCAAACGTAATTCGTTGGGCGAATTGTTTTGACAAAGAAACCGCTTTGGAGGGAGAATTCGATGAAAATCGGTCTACTTGGTAACCTTTCGAAAATTAAAACCGAGGAAACCATGCAAGAAATTATACGTTTTTTGCAGGATTCTGGATATGAAACGGTACGTTTTTCTTCCCACCGTGAAATCGACGGCGTTGACGTTGTAATCGTGCTTGGTGGCGATGGGGCGATGTTACACGCCGCAGTTCCAGCGGCCAAGAAAGATATTAAAATTATCGGTATCAATTACGGAAATTTGGGTTTTCTTACCGAATATGAAAAAGACGAGTGGGCACGCGTTAAAGAATTACTGTCTGCGCTTGAGCAAGGCACGTGTTCGGTGGTAAAACGCAGTATTTTGGAAATGACGGTTGGTTCAAAAACTTTTTACGCGCTCAATGAATTTGCAATTCAGCGTGAAAATAGCTTAACTTCAGCAGCGGCAACGCAAATTCTTGCGTTAGAATTGACCGCCAAAGAAGGGAAAGACGTTGTTTCCGGTGACGGTATGCTGATTTGTACACCCACTGGCTCTACGGCATATTCGCTTTCGGCAGGCGGCGCGATTTTAACGCCTGAAGTGCCTGTATTTATGATGACGCCGATTTGCGCGTTTTCTATGCGCACGCGCCCGATTGTATTTCCCGACACGGATGAGTTTGACGTTCGGGTAGAAAAAGGGCAAGCGATTGTACTTTCGGATGGTAGGATTGTCGCTGCATTACCCGAAAAATCAGTCGTACATATTAAAAAGGCTCCGTTTACTGCGGATTTTCCGGTAAAAGACCGCTCGGACTTTTTTGCTAGAATTCGAAATAAATTAAACGGTTAATGATAAGGGAAAGGAGAAATACATATGTTGAGGTCGGCAAGACAGGCAAAAATACTGGAGATAATTGCGCACAAAGAGATTGAAACGCAGGAAGAACTTTGCGAGGAGCTCAATGCGCTCAATTACGTGGTAACGCAGGCAACGATTTCGAGAGATATCCGAGATTTGCATTTGTTTAAAGTAGCGGGTGTTGAAAAGAAATACCGTTATGCGTATATCAACGACGGCGAGAGTGAAATTTCGCCGAAAATGAAGAATTTGTTTCGCGAATGCGTGGTATCCGTCCGCGCGGCGCAAAACTTAGTCGTTATAAAAACCTTGACGGGCAACGGTGCAAACGCAGGTGCGGTGGTTGATAAACTGAATTATACAGAAGTTGTCGGTTCGGTTGCAGGTGACGATACGCTGTTGATTGTATGTGAAGATACGGACAGCGCGAATGCGGTTGTAGAAAGAATTAACGAATTTACGAAATAAGGGTATTTTACGGAGAAATGTTATCAAAGCTTACCATTAAAAACGTGGCGTTAATCGAACAGGCGGACGTAACGTTCGGCGAAGGGTTAAACGTATTATCAGGGGAAACGGGTGCGGGAAAATCGGTTATTCTCGATTCCGTCAATTTCGTCTTGGGCGCAAAAGCAGATCGAACGATGATTCGTTACGGAGAATCCGAGTGCTTGGTCAAGGCGGAGTTTTTCGTGCCTGAAACCTCGAAAGCCGTAAGCGTTTTGAGAGAAATGGATATCGATACAGATGGTGAGATTATCATTTCGAGAAAATTCTCCGATTCGGGTAAAAATACAATCAAAATCAATGGAAATACCGTTACCGTTTCCATGCTTAGAAGCGTTACTGATTCGCTGGTGGACGTACACGGACAGAGCGAACATTTCTTTTTGCTGAAAGAAAGTAATCAATTAAAAACGTTAGATGAAGTTGTGGGGGCAGAGCTGATTCCTTGGAAGAATGAGCTTTCGGAAAGCTTAAAGCATAGACGCTCTATTTACGAACAAATTGCATTGCTTGGCGGCGATGAAAAGGAGCGTGGACGTCGTTTAGATGTTTTGAGCTTCCAGATTGAGGAGATTAAAGCCGTTGCCTTACAGGAAGGCGAAGAGGAAGAATTGCTCGCGAAACGCAATAAAATCATCCACCTTGAAAAGATTATTTCTTCCATCCAAGAAGCCGTTTCCGCGATGTCGGACGAGGGCGGTGTTTTGGACGGCTTACGTTACGCAACTCGCGCGATTAACGGTATTTCACGTATAGACGAAGAATATACTGCCGTTTCCGAAAAGTTGGAAGGGCTTGCGATTGAAGCGGATGACGTCTTATCGACGCTTACGGATATGTCGGATGGGCTATATTTTGACGAAAATGAGGCGGAACAGACGGAACAACGTTTGGATTCGATTCGCGCGTTAAAGCGTAAATACGGCGCAGATAAAAAGGAAATTGACGAATATTTGGCGAAAATTCAAGCGGAATATGAATTGCTTTCCGATTGCGAGGGACAATATGCGCTTTTAACACAGGATTTAGAAAAAACAAACAAGAAAATCTATTCAATTTGTAAGAATATCACGATGCTCCGTGAAAGGGAAGGCGCTGCGTTCTGTAAACGTGTTACGGAAGAGTTAAAGACGTTAAATATTGCAAGCGCGCAGTTTGCTATCGAGTTTAAAGAATACGCTGAAACGGACGTCGAGCGCGCAAACGCAAACGGTTTGGATGAAATCGTTTTCCTATTTTCCGCAAACGCTGGCGAGCCGTTGAAACCGCTTGGGAAAATCATTAGTGGCGGTGAAATGAGCCGTTTTATGCTTGCGATAAAAACGCAGCTTTCGAAAGTAAATGAAATTTCGACGTACATTTTCGACGAGATTGATGCGGGAATTAGCGGTAAGACAGCAAAGGTCGTTGGAGAAAAGCTTGCAAAAATCGCTAAAAATACGCAGATTATCGCCGTTTCGCATCTCGCGCAGATTGCCGTGATGAGCGACGAAGAATTCCTAATTGAAAAAACGGAAACGAACGGGAAGACCTTAATTTGCGTGCAACATTTGAATGCGGCTGAAAAGACGCGTGAAATCGTGCGTTTGCTTGGAGGCGGCGAAACGGACGAATATGCTGAAAAACACGCAACGGAGCTTTTGAAACAGGCGCAAGAATATAAAAAGTCCATTCAATAATTTCCAATAGCTATTCGTAAAACATTTGAATAAGCAGAGCTCAATTTGCACAAATTATTTTCTGTATGGAGGAAAATATGCGCAAGTTGAGCTTTTTAATTTTCGGGGCAATATTGTCCTTCGGCTGCATAGGCGGCGCAAAGAAAGAAATATCCGTATCTGCGGCAACGGATGAAAGAACAGTATACGTAGGCGGTATGTCTGCTGGTTTTACTTTGAAAACGGGTGGTGCGCAGGTCATTGGCCTTAGCGAAATCGTTACGGAGAAAGGCACGTGTTCTCCCGCCTTGACGTCAGGGCTTCGCACAGGCGATAAAATACAAAAAATACAAGGTATTCGAGTGGATTCCATTACAGATTTAAATGAAATCGTTGAGAAAAGCAAAGGCGTGGAGTTAAACGTGGAAATTTGTCGGGGCGGTGAAACGCTGAATTTAGCGGTTACGCCCGTAAAAGAAACTGTAACAAATAAATATAAAATAGGTGTTTTGGTCCGTGATAGTGTTTCGGGGATAGGAACGGTTACCTATATCGATAAAACAACGGGTAGATTCGGGGCATTAGGGCACGCTGTAACCGATCAAACGAATAAAACCATGAGCCTTTCTGATGGAACGGTATACACGTGCAGTATTGTTGGCGTTAGTAAAGGCGTTCGAGGAAAAGCGGGCGAGCTTCGAGGTATGTTTTTAAACGATAAATGCTTTGGAAAAGCAGAAAAAATATGCAATTGCGGCATTTTCGGCTATATTTCCGAGGATTTTCAGCCTACGGAATGTATGTCCGCCGTTGCCAATTCTCAGGCAGCAAAACCAGGCGCTGCGGTGATTTATTCAACGGTAAGCGGAGTGGAAGCCAAGCGTTATAACGTTGAAATCGTAAAAGTAGAAAAATACAATAAAGAAAATAAGAATTACGTACTCAAAATCACGGATGAGCAGCTCATTTCTGAAACAGGAGGAATTGTGCAGGGGATGAGCGGCAGTCCGATTTTACAGGACGGATATTTAATCGGTGCTGTAACGCACGTATTTTTGAACGATCCTACGCGTGGATACGGCATCGATATCAATCAAATGCTAATAGAATAATAAATAGTATGTCACACATAATTATTGTGTCAGGCATAGTAGCTTAGCAATGTTTAGCAAAAGGAGTAGATATGAGAAAAATTCGAAAAATGATATTTTCTTTGGCGTTATTAGGAGTAATGACAGGGGGATTTGCTTCTTCAAATCCGAAGTTTGGGAAATCCTTAGAAAAATTTGATGAAAACGAAGCGGTTTGCGTTGGAATGGTAGGCAATATGGAAAACCAAATAGACCTGGGACTTCGTGCAAAATCGGCATATTTGATGGATTTTGGTACGAAAAGCCTAATTTATGCGGAAAACGAGTCAATGAGATTGCCGATTGCGAGCATGTGCAAGATTATGACTGCATTATTGGCGTTTGACGCAATCAAAGCAGGTACGCTCGATATGTCCGAAGAAATTTGCGTTAGCGAAAGAGCGGCATCTATGGGCGGTTCGCAGGTTTTCTTGGAAGCGAATGCCAAATATTCCGTGAGAGAGTTAATCAAAAGTATTATTGTTTGTTCTGCGAACGATAGCTGCGTAGCGATGGCGGAGCGGATTGCTGGTAGTGAAAGTGTTTTCGTAGAGAGAATGAATGAAAAGGCTAAGGAGATCGGGGCGAATAATACCCTTTTTGCCAATTGTACGGGTTTACCGAAAGAACCGCAATATTCCTGCGCAAAGGACGTGGCGCTTATGTTGAAACATTTGCTTGAACACGAGAAATATTTTGAGTTTAGTAAGGTTTGGTTGGATAAATTTCAGCATCCCGAGGGCAGATATACGGAAATCACGAATACAAATAAGTTGGTGCGTTTTTACGACGGCTGTGACGGCGGTAAGACAGGCTTTACGAATGAAGCAGGTTTTTGCCTTGCCGCAACCGCAAAACGTAATGGTATGCGTATTATTTCCGTTGTAATCGGGGAAGAAAACAGTAAAAATCGCTTTGATGACGTTCGCACGATGTTTGATTACGCATTTGCGAATTATAGTGTTTCGCCGATTGTGGAGGCGAACGTACCGTTAGAAGTCCAAGCCGAGATTTCAGGCGGCAAGACCAAAACCGTGTCCGTTACACCAATTCGTTCCTGTTATGCGTTCGGGCGACGCGGTGAAAAGCAGGAAGTAACGACGGAAATTAGTTTTGAAAAACTGCGTGCACCGCTTAATCTTGGAGCGGAAGTTGGTGAATTGACTATATTTAAGAACGGCGTAGAGGTAGAACGGGTTGCGCTAATTGCGGCAGAAAACGTAGAGCGTGCAGCATTTTCCGATCTTTTTAAAGACGTCGCAAGAGATTGGAACGCCAGAAAATAACTGAAAAAAACACAAAATCCGTTTTTGCGGCAAAAAAGTCGTAAAAGACGGATTTTTTCTTTGAAAAATATATCCTTCAACTCTTGCAATTTCACGGGAAATCTGCTAAAATAATAATGACTTCATTTTTTGTAGGAGTTCACACGAATGAACGTACGGGATACATTGAAAATCAATGCAAAAGGACATTTGGAAATTGGGGGTGCAGACTGCGTTGCACTCGCCCAAGAGTTTGGTACGCCCGTATACGTATTTGACGAGGCGTACATTCGACACATGATGCGTGTGTATCGCGATACCATTTTAGAGAAATACGACGGAAAGGGTATCGTTTTGTACGCATCAAAAGCCTTTTCCTGTCAAGCGATATATAGAATTGCAGACGAGGAAAATATCGGTATTGACGTTGTTTCTGGCGGAGAGCTTTATACCGCGAAAAAAGCAGGCTTTCCGATGCAGAAGGTCTATATGCACGGTAATAATAAGCTCGATTACGAAATCGGTGAGGCGTTGGATGCAGGGATTGGCTGTATCGTAGCGGATGCCTATTCCGAAATCGATAAAATTGACTGTGAAGCGAAAAAGCGCGGAATGGTGCAAGATATTTTGCTTCGAATCAATCCAGGCGTTGAGGCGCATACGCACGCATTCGTACAGACTGCAACGACGGATAGTAAATTCGGATTTGCGATTGCAGATGGGACAGCGGAAAAAATCACGGCTTATGCGATGTCTAAAAAGAATGTGAAATTGCTTGGCTATCATTGCCATATCGGTTCGCAAATCTTCGAAAAGCAATCGTTTGTTCTCGCCGTAACGAAATGTATGCGTTTTGCGGCAGAAATGAAAAAAAGACTTGGGTTTGAGCTCAAAACCCTCAATCTTGGCGGTGGTTTTGGAATTTGGTATACCGACGAAGATAAGCAAATTACTCCCGAGGGCTATGCGGAATATTTAGAAGCTCTTATCAACGAGGTAAAAGCACAGGCGAAAGAGAATCATATGGAATTGCCGTATTTGGTGGTTGAGCCAGGGCGTTCTATCGTTGGAGAAGCAGGCGTTACGCTTTATACGGTAGGCGCAATAAAGGAAATTCCCGGCGTGAAGAAATACGTTGCCGTTGACGGGGGGATGTTCGAGAATCCGAGATACGCTTTGTATGAATCCAAGTATACGCCCGTGCTTGCCAACCGCGTAAATGAAGCGGCGACGGACTTGGTATCTATTGCAGGAAAGTGCTGTGAAAGCGGTGATATTATTGCGGAAAAGGTATACCTGCCGAAAGCGGAAAGCGGGGATATTCTCGCCGTGTTATCGACGGGCGCGTATAACTATTCGATGGCAATGAACTATAACAGAAACAAGATTCCGCCTTGCATACTTGTAAAGGACGGAAAAGGGGAATATATCGTTCGACCTCAAACCTACGAGGATATTAACCGTAACGACGTGGTTCCCGAAAGATTGCAAAAACACTGAACGATAACCCCGATTTCAAAAAATGAATGTATCCCTGGCATATAATTTTCAAAGGGATATACTATAATGAGAGTATGACGATTCCTGAATATATTGTATTTATTTTAGCGCAGTTTTTGGCGGTTGCGGTGGTTTTGACTTTCCACGAATTCGCACACGCGTTTGCTGCTTATAAATGCGGAGACCCGACTGCGAAATTTTCGGGTAGAATGACCTTAAATCCCATCAAGCATTTTGACCCTTTGGGGATTTGTATGTTTGCGGTAGCTGGTTTTGGTTGGGCAAAACCCGTACCCATCAATCCAAATAATTTCGATAATTATCGTAAGGGCTGTTTATGGACCTCGGTAGCAGGGGTATTGATGAACTACGTTATGGCGTTTGTCTTTTATCCGTTGTTCGTATTGGTCATTCGCTACGTGTGCCCATTGGTATACGGAACCTATATGGAGATTTTTCTGTATTATCTGTTCTGGTGCGCATTCTCCTGTTCCTTAAGCTTTTGTGTATTCAATTTGATTCCGTTGTATCCATTGGACGGATTTCGAATTGTAGAAGCAACGAATAAAAGAAGAGGAAAGGTCTATTGGTTTTTAAAAGCCTATGGGCAATATATTTTGCTTGGCTTGGTGTTGTTGCATATATTTGCAGGCAGAGTGCCGTTCTTAGGTTATATTGATATCTTGGGCTATATTATGGATTTTGCCATTGATTTCCTTGGAAAGCCGATTACGCTGTTTTGGAATTGGATTCTGGGTTTCATCATTAAATAAGGGAGTGTTTCATGGAAAAATTAACGGTCGATTCGGTGAAAAATTTTGAAACTGAAGTAGATTATACGACAATCCTGGATAATTTCGAAGGTCCGCTTGATTTATTGTTGCATTTGATTAAGCAGGAAGAAATCGAGATTAAGGATATTTTCGTTTCGCAGGTTACCGAGCAATTCCTTTCCCACATGAAAGGGTTGCCGTACATAGATTTGGAAAAGGCGAGCGAATACTTGAATATTGCGGCGACGATTATCGATATCAAAGCACGCAGCTTAGTACCGCCTCCCGACGACGAGTTCGGCGATTATTATGACGAGGATGACAATCCCGAGCAAGAGCTTATTCATGCGCTCGAAGAATACCGCATGATTAAGGAAGAAGCCGAGAAATTAAAGGAAAGAGAAACGGTAGGATATTTCTTCAAGCAACCCGATAAAGATCTTACGGGCGTCAAGGTACAGTATAAAGATTTTACCTTGGACGGGCTCATGAAAGCGTTTACGAAAATGATGCTTCGTATCGAGAGCAAAAAACGCGAAAATCCGCCTCCGAGAGAAATTCCCAAAGACGTATTTACCGTTCGGGATAAAATCAAGCATATCCGTGAAAGCGTAAAAGTAAAGGAAGCAATGTATTTCGAAGAGCTGTTTGACGAAGAATCGTCAACGCCCGAGATAGTAACGACTTTTCAGGCACTTTTGGAGCTTTTGAAACATCAGTTTATTATCGTAGAACAGGAAGAATTGTTCTCTTCCATTATCATTAAACAAAATCCTAACAGAAGCGAGGACGAAGAAATTGGAGAAATTGACGAATATAATTGAGGCTATTTTGTTTGCGGCAGGCGACGCAGTTCCCGTAGATTTACTCAGAGAAAAACTCGAAGTAACGAAAAGAGAAGTAGACGAGGCTGTTCGTCAGCTTGAAAAGAAATATACGGGCGTTTGCGGTATTCGTTTGTTGAATTTCAACCACAAACTGCAATTTGCTACGAATCCCGATTATAAAGACCGTGTTGCAACGGTACTTATGCCCATACGTGAAAAGGAATTCACTCGCACGATTTTGGAGTGCGCGGCAATTATTGCATATAAGCAGCCGATTACGCGCAGTGAATTGGAAGCTGTGCGCGGTATCAACAGCGACTATGCGATTACTACGCTTTTGAGCTTGGATATGATTACGCCTTGCGGTAGAAAGGAAACGCCTGGTAAGCCTGTATTGTACGCAACGACGGATAATTTCTTAAAGAGATTTAAATTAAAGTCTTTGGCGGAATTGCCTGATTACGAAGAATTGATGAAGAAAATTGCGGAACTTAATGCAATGGATGATACGACTAGCAATTATCTCTATGAAAAGGACGTATATGATCCCGATGCAGATCCTGAAATTGCAGCAGCTGCAAGTGAGAGCGTGGAAGCACCGAATCAAGCTTCTGAAACGGACGGTTTTGAATTGCCTGATTTCTTAAAGGATATCGAAGACGGTATTATCAAAATTCAATAATAAGTGAAGTACATATTTTGGAAAAACCTGCTCATATTGATGATATGGGCAGGTTCTTTTTTGTCGTTTTAATGATCACCATAATTCTGATTTTTTTATTTTTCCCGATTTATTTGGAAACGAATTCCCATTATGATATGAATCGCAGAAAATTCGCTTTTGTAATATATGCCAATAAGATAATTCGGCTGTTCGGCGGATACGTTGCCACGTATAGCGGTGGGCTCGCATTGCATACGTCCAAGGATAAAGCGATTTTATTGCCGTATAGCGAACTTAACAAAGAACGAAAGCGCGTATCAATTATCCGTACCTTTCGGCTAAAATCCCTTTGCATTACTATGGAAACTGGTGCGGAATATTTCATGCAAATAGCAGTTTTACAAGAAGTCTTTCAATGGGCATTTTTGATAATGGGTGGCAAAAGGGAAAAGCTTGAACGCAATTTATGGTTGACGGATGGGGACGTGCTAAGAATATCCGTTACGTTTGTCATACGACTGAATCTTTATATGATAGTGCGGAATTTTATAAGATTTTTAAAGGAGAAAATTAAGGTATTATGTCAGACAAAAATCAAAAGATTGACCATATGATAGAATTATCACTTGAACGAATGGACACCCTTGCCGACGTAAATACGGTCGTTGGGAAACCGATAGTTACGGCAAGTGGATTTCAAATTATTCCTTTTTCTAAGGTTACGTTGGGGAATTTAGCGGGAGGCGGCGAATACGGCGACGTAAAAGTCGTAAAAGAAAGCAATACGTTTCCGTTTGCAGGCGGTAGCGGCTCGGTGATAAGCATGAAACCGCTCGGTTTTCTCATCGATGATGGAAAATCCTGTCGCATTATGAAAATCACGGAAGAGCCAATTGATAATTTAATAGAGCGCGCAGGGGAAATCATGCGCGACGTTTTATCCAAAGAATGAAAACCAAAAACAATAAAATTGCTTTCATTTTAGCGATTTGCTATTTTGCCTTTCCTATGATTCCAATGAAAAAGTCGGTAACGAGCGCAGCGCTTCCCTTAGAAAGCAAGGCGGAATGCGTCATGGAACTCAATAGCCGAAGGATTTTATATGAATCGAACGGTGATTTACGCTTACCAATGGCAAGCACTACGAAAATTTTAACAGCGGCAACCGTTTTAGAGCATTGTAATGATTTGAAACAAGAAATACGAATTCCCAAAGAAGCGGTAGGTGTTGAGGGCTCGTCCGTATATTTAAAGGAAAACGACGTATATTCCATAGAGTCGCTATTGTATGGCTTGATGCTACGTTCGGGGAATGATTGCGCAACGGCTTTAGCGCTTTCTTGTAGTGGTTCGGTTGCAGATTTTTCTGTGAAAATGAACGCAGTTGCGCAAAAAGCAGGGGCGTTTCACAGTCGATTTTCCAATCCGCACGGCTTGCCCAATCCTCAGCACTATACAACAGCTCGGGATTTAAGCTATATCACCTGTTATGCCATGCAAAATCCAATTTTTTGTGAAATTGTAGCGACAAAATATTATCCAGCGTATCATTGGACGAATAAGAATAAAATGCTTACGAATTTTGACGGTGCAATCGGGGTAAAAACGGGCTATACAAAGGAAGCTGGAAGATGTCTTGTGTCGGCTGCTACACGTGAAAATATGACGCTTGTATGCTCGGTGTTGAATTGTCCGACGATGTATGAAAGATCTTCCAAATTATTAAGCGACGCGTTCGCGGCATATCGATATACGCCGCTTTTGTTATCAACTACGCCGTTAGATGTGAAAAATGGCGAAAAGATTTTACAAGGGCATTCGAAAAATGATTATTATTATCCTCTAATGGAGGGTGAGTTGCAACAATTGGAAATCGTAACAAAACCGATTTCATATCAAAAAGTGTATAAAGATAAAGAAATTATCGGGCAATTTGAAATATTTCTTGCAAAACGTTTGCTTTTTTCGGGGAATTTATATAAACTATAAAGGAAATATAAATACACGAAGGCAGTAAACGGAATGAGAATCAATAAGTTTTTAGCAGAGAACGGAATTGCGAGCAGACGACATGCAGATACCATGATTTCCGCTGGTCGAATTAAGATTAACGGCGTAATCGCTTCACTTGGTGCAAACGTAGAAGAGGGCGATGAGGTACTTTTGGATGATCAGCCGATTGTTGTAACGGAAAAAAAGGAAGAATATTATTTGATGAATAAGCCCAAAGGGGTGGTTTGCACGGTTTCCGATGACCGCGGCAGAAAGACGGTCATGGATTTGTTGCCTGAAAACGTTGGCAGAGTATTCCCCGTAGGTCGTTTGGACTATGCGACCGAAGGCTTGCTGATTTTAACCAACGATGGGGATTTGGCGTATCGCTTGACCCATCCCATGACGGAGATTCCTAAAACGTATATGGCGAGAATTGAAGGTACGTTGACGGAAAAAGATTTAAATCCAATTCGGTCGGGGGTGGAGCTTGACGGCGTATTGACGAAGAAGTGCAAAGCGCATATCGTAGAAACAAATAAAGCTTACACGAAAGTGCATATTACCATTACCGAAGGAAGAAATCGTCAGGTACGCAGAATGTTTGAAGCGATTGGGCGGAACGTTGAGTTTTTAAAACGTATTAGTATTGGGCAATTAAAGCTTTCGGGCTTGGATCGTGGGCAAATTCGTCCGTTATCAGCAGAAGAAATTGCGTATTTAAAAGGCATATAAAAAAATACCCTTGCTCGAACGTAGAGCAAGGGTATTTATGTTTGTGAGAATTACGATCTATAATTGCGAATTAACCCAACGACTTTACCGAGGATAGAAACTTCGCCGTCGTTGAACACCATATCCGAAAGTGCTTCGTTTTCAGGATGCAGGACGATTTGACCGTTTCTGCGATAGAAGCGTTTTACCGTAGCGGAATCATCAATCATGGCAACGACGATTTCACCGTTTTCAGCCGTTTGTTGGCGGCGAACGACGATTTTATCGCCGTTCATAATCCCTGCGTCAATCATGGAAGTGCCTTCAACCCGTAGCATAAACAAATCCTCGCCGCGGAATTCGGTGGTGGGGAAGGTGTAATAATCTTCATAATTTTCATATGCAAAAATCGGCTGACCAGCCGTAACGGTACCAATCAACGGGATATTTATACCAGAGCTTTTTGCAAGCGTCACCGAACGTTTTTTGTTCGTAGTTTTGTTCAAAAAACCACGATCCTGCAATTTTTGCAGATAACTGTACACTGTGGCGGTGGATTTGATTCCGCATTCCGTCCCAATTTCACGCACGGAAGGGGTGTAGCCGTTTTCTTCCGAAAACTTACGAATATAGTCCATTACTTTAATCAATTTATCTTCACTGACCATAACGACACCTCTCTTTTTATGGATTTATCTACATTATATCACATTTTTTTGCAAAATGCAAACAAATGTTTATAAAAAATGCTTGATTTTTTGTAAAATTTTGTTATAATATAAGAAAAAAGTATTTATGAGGCGGTTATGGAAAGAAAAATTGGTCAACCCTGCGAATTATATGATAGAGATTGTATTGGATGTTTAGAATGCGAAATTTGTGATTTAGATCCAGAAAAAGTTTGTGATAATTGCGGGAAGTGCATTGAATTTGATGACGTTGCGTCCATAAAAATAGATAAAATTTATACCAACCCTGAAGAATATAAAGGGAATTAATAAATGAAAAGATTGACTAAAATTGCGTGTATGCTATTTTGTTTTTTTCAAGCTTTTCTTTTGGCTTCTTGCACAGTAGATATGGGCATGCTGATTGTACCCGACTTTTATGAACATGATTGGAATTGTGAAGAATTAAATATTACTGCTTTGCCCAAGACGTTGGGAACTTTGTCGTATGCCACTATGGAGTATAACAATCAAAGCTATACGAAGGAATATTATGAAGAACTTTCGCTCATTTTGAATGAAGAAAGTCCGGACCCCGAAGAATACGAAGCATTTTATTCTGCTTTGCAAGCGGATATTGGCGTCGATGGGAATTTTCATTTAACCTACGTTGAGTATGCAATTATTTTGGAAGATTTCCAACAAATATATACTTGGGTTATTGTCGAATCAGTTGAGTTATTGTATGGGGATGTAAAAAACAAGGGCTCTTATATCCAAGTAAAGGTAGAAGAGGATAATTTATTCCAAGGTGAATACGAAGGAAAAACTATATATTTTAATGAAATGTAAAAGGAAGCCTTTTAGCTTCCTTTTTATATAGAAATTCGTTCAATGATATATTCCGTAAATTTTTCCGCATGGCAGGCAGGGATAACGACGTCCAAAAGCTGTCCGTCATCCTCATAAGTTGTAGTGCGTTCAGTGAGATATTTTTTCTTTTTTGCATAATCGCTCAATTGTGCATAGGGAACGTGCAATCTGCAAAAGAGAAATTCGTTTTTAAACTGTCGCAGGATTTCCCGTTTCAAATCGTCAATACCAAGCTTTTCTTTTGCCGATATCGCAATGCTGCCATACGGCAGAACGGAAGTATCCGTAATGGACTCCGTTTTATTCATGACCAAAAGATAGGGGGAAGAAAATTCCATATCTTTTAAGGTATTCAAGGTCGTTTGAGCCTGCATTTCATATTCACCCATGGCATCGCAGACGATAAGTGCCAAATCGCAATTTATTGCGCTTTCTAAGGTAGATTTGAAAGCTTCGATTAGATTATGCGGTAAATCCTGCAAAAAACCGACGGTATCCACAAGCAAGAAATGGATGCCTTCGATTTCAAAGGTTCGAGCGGTCGGGTCAAGGGTAGCAAATAGTTCGTTTTTCACGTAAACGTCAGCGCCCGTGAGCAGATTTAATAAAGTGGATTTACCCGTGTTCGTGTATCCGACAAGCGCGATTGTTTTTACATCGTTTTTCTTACGTCGAACGGTTTGCAACGCGCGGCGTTTTTCCGTTTCTTTTAGGCGTGCTTCCAGATATTTCAGCCTACCTCGAATATATCTTCGGTCTGTTTCCAGTTTGGTTTCGCCCGGACCGCGAGTTCCAACGCCACCCCCAAGCCTCGAAAGCGCGGCACCTTTGCCTTTTAAACGCGGATAGAGGTATTTCAGTTGTGCTAATTCAACCTGCAATTTGCCTTCGCCTGAACGGGCGTTTTTTGCGAAAATATCTAGAATAAGGGTCGTTCTGTCAATGACCTTTCTATCATCTAAAAAGGCGGAAATATTCAAAGTTTGTGAAGGGGAGAGTTCACCGTTAAAGAGTACGGTGATTTCATCAAGTCCGTCAAGTCGTTCTCTAAGTTCCTGTAATTTACCTGCTCCGATAAAGGTAGCAGCATTGACCTCACGAACGTTTTGATAGATTGTTCCTGCATACAGTGCGCCTGCGCTTTCAATTAAAGCAACGGCTTCTTCCTGTAAAACCTTATATTTCGTTGCATTTTCATTCGTGATAGGCTGAATTACGTAAATCTTTTCGATTGTCGTATCAATGGTTTCGTACATAGAGCAGTTTAATTCTCCTCATCGGGTTCCTTTCGGAGCTTAACGGCGTTGGCAACGCGTTTACGATTCTCTTCCGTAATTGCGGCGTAGTGTTTTTTGGTCGTATTGACGTCGCGATGTCCAAGAACGTCCGCTACAATATAAATATCTCCCGTTTCGTTATATAAACGAGTGCCGTACGTGCTGCGAAGCTTGTGCGGCGTTATTTTTTTAAGAGGGGAAACAAGCTTACTATACTTTTTAACGAGAATCTCCACGGAACGTACGTTAATGCGTTTGTATTGCATGGAAAGGAAAAATGCGTTTTCCGTAGCAGGTACTTTTGGATCGTTAGATTTTTCTGCAATATATTCCTGCAAGGCATATTTCACTTCATCGGAAAAGTATAAAATCGCTTGATTCCCACCTTTTCTGGTCACCAAAAAAGAATTCTCTTCAAAGTCAAAGCTATTATTATCCAAGCCAACAAGCTCGCTGATACGTATACCTGTGCCCAAAAAAAGGGTAATAATCGCCGTATCACGAACGCGCGTTTTATTATGATAGCCAATAGCATGGCGGGTTAAACCGCTGCCCGATTCGGTAATATTGATAAGCTCGGAGACCTCGTCGGCTTCCAATCGAATAATTTCCTTTTCATGGAGCTTGGGCGTAGGAACTTTTGCCGAATTATCGACGGAAATCATGCCTTTTGAAAAGAAATACTTGAAAAGGGCGCGAACGGCGGAAAGCTTACGTGCTTTTGCACGTTCGTCACAAGAGAGATGCTTGTCGTGGAACCGATAATGGGACAAATAACTCAAAAACAGCTCAATATCGTGATGTGTGACGCTTTCCAAATGCTCGAGCGTTAAATCAAGCACCTTTAAATTTCTATATTTCTTTTTACAAAGGAAATCAAAGAAAATACGCAAATCGTATGCGTACTTTAATCGAGTTTGACAACTCGTTCTTGTTTCGATTCCAAGGAAATAGTCGGAACAAAAATAGGGGAGCTCGTCCAAAAGCTCTGCAATCTTATCAATATCTTGAATATTACGTTTGGTATAGTAGTTCGAATTTTTCATATTTATATTGTACAGGAAAATGTGTTCATTGTCAATAGGAAATTTTAATTTTCCGAAAAGTTATCAAAAATAATACAGATTTCATTAAAAAACAGGGGAGTAATGCAAGAAAAGCGATGGCAATAAAAAATAACGTCCTACTCTTTTATTGTGGAAATAGGCCGTTATTTTCGAGAATTTTATCCACAAACCAATATTCCCCTGCAATACACCCTAAAAATGTTATCCACAAATTTAGCTCGCAGTGTGTAAAACTTATCAACACGCTGAACTCCTTTATTTTAAAGGCTTTTCGCAAATTTGAGAGAAATTTTATCGGTAGGGTAGAAGTATAAATCCACAGAGAAACATTCAAAACTATTCGTAAAATGCAGGTTTTACGAAAACATGTCCTTGGAAATTCGATAATTTAAAAAATTTACGGGAAATTGAAGCTTAATTTTTATTTATTTTTTGCAATTCTTACGAAATTAAATTTTTACGATAATTCCGTAAGAATTTGCTTTTATTATTATTTCGTTTTCGTAATTTTGATTCGTAATACAATCCCGATATTTTTCTTCTAATTTTAAAATTTGAGTTTTTGAAGAAAGATTCGTGTATACGTATATTTCCGATTCATTTTTTGAGCGTTTATAAATTAAGAAACCGTCTTTATATTCCAATGCTTGAAATTCGCCGTCTTTAAAAATATCTCGATATCTTTCACGAATTTCACCTAATTTTTGATAAAACTCAATTAAACTAGTATTTAACTGTTCCCAATCAAAACATTTTCTACAAAACGGATCGATATGTCCTTCCATTCCGTTTTCATCGCCGTAATAAAGGCAAGGAACGCCAGGCATTGTATATTGTAAAACAGCGGCAATTTTTAATTTTTGTATGGCAGCTTCTTTTGCCGATTCGTTTAAAAGCGCCCAATCGCAAGCCATCTCGTCTTTGGAGCGGCATTGAATTCCGCCTAAAACGGTTAAAATTCGCGAAGTATCGTGCGTTCCGAGGATGTTCATTAGACAATCCAACGTCATCTTTGGATAATGATTTATTAAAGCGTATACGGTTTGCAGCAGCGCTTCCGCGTTTCCGTTTTGCACGTATTGAATAATAGCGTCTTTTAACGGATAATTCATAACGCTGTCTAGCTCGTAGCCGTGTAAATATTCACGGCGCTTGGAATATGCGATTTTGTTGGAAGCGTCCTCCCAGACTTCGCCGATTATAATGGCGTTTTCGTCGCTTTCTTTGACGGATTTACGCAGCTTTTTCAAGAAAAAGTCAGGCAATTCGTCCGCTACGTCCAAGCGGTATCCGCCGATGCCGAATTTCAGCCATTTCTTTAAAACACCGTCTTTTCCAAAGATGAAATTCTGGTATTCTTCCGAGTTTTCATTGATTTCTGGAAGAATGTCAATTCCCCACCAACTGCTGTATTTATCAGGAAATTCCTGGAAAGAATACCAATCATAATACGGCGAATCCTTGGATTGATACGCGCCCACAGACGGATATTCGCCATATTTATTGAAATATAGGCTGTTATCGCCCGTATGGTTGAATACACCGTCTAAAATGACGCGAATTCCTTGATTTTTCGTGGCTTCAATAAAGGCGGCAAAATCTTCTTCCGTCTCAAGCATCGGGTCGATTTTCATATAATCCGAAGTATCGTAGCGATGATTGGATGCAGCTTCAAATACAGGATTACAATAAATAGTTGTAATCCCCAAAGCCTTTAAATACGGCAATTTGCTTTGAATTCCTTTGAAATTCCCGCCGAAAAAGTCGTTGTTTAAGACTTTTCCGTATTCATTGGGTTTATAAGATGGCATACCGCCCCAATCTTCTCGTTTTACGCGCCCTTTTATGTCTGGCATACTTCCTTCACGACAAAAGCGGTCGGGAAATATTTGATACATAACGCCCCCTTTAAACCATTCTGGCGTTGCATAATCCTTACTGTAAACGGTCAGTAAGAAACGATTTTCCTTGTTCGATAAAGTCCCCTGCTCCATTTTTCCGCAGGAGATATATCCGCTATTTTCGATATAAAAAGAATAATAATACAAACCGATTTCATGGATTTTTAGAGAAATACTCCAGCCAAACGGTGTTTTTTCCATTAAAAAATCTTGGGAGTCTTCCCCGTCTTTGTTTAATTTCAAGTATGCGTTTTGCGTCGGTGCTTGACAGTTTTCTTGTGAAAAGCCCTCGCTATTCTTTAAAGAATATACGTTTAATTGTAACGTTTTGCCTTCGCAGAGCCCACCGATTATATTTTTGCAGGCCTGATCGAGCGGATTAAAATAAATATTAACTGACATAAAATACCCTATATTCACGGAAAAGCTGTAATATTTCATTACAGCTTTTCCACGTCTATTCTTATTCTGTGTAAAAAATTAAAAGTTTTGCAGTATTTGAAAAAGGTTATCTTAGTCGTTTAAAGATTTCAAATTCCAAATATTGTTTGCGTAGTCGCGAATGCTTCTGTCTGCGGAGAAAAATCCTGCGGCTGCGATATTGCGGAGGGATTTTTGATTCCAGCTGAACTTATCGTTTGCGTACAAATTGGAAAGCTCCTGTTGCGTTGCAAGATAAGACTGATAATCCGCCATACACATATACGGATCGGCAATCGGCATGCCTGTAAGCAGATAGTTTGCGATATCGGCAAAGGATTCGCCGTTAAAGCCGACAATCAAAGCCTCGACTACCTTTCTCAGCGTAGGATCACTGTTGTAGTAAACGCTTGCGGAATAACCGTTTCTCCAAATTTCGGAAACTTCATCCGCTTTTAAGCCAAAGATGAAAATATTCTCATTACCAACGTGTTCCGTCATTTCAACGTTCGCGCCGTCCAACGTACCAATCGTTAACGCGCCGTTGATCATAAATTTCATATTGCCCGTACCGCTTGCTTCTTTCCCTGCCAAGGAAATCTGTTCGGAAATTTCCGAAGCGGGCATCAGCATTTCGGACATGGTAACGTTATAGTCTTCCATATATACAACGTTGAGTTTTTCCGCAATTTTCGGGTGTTTGCGAATATCTTCTGCGAGATAGCAGATTAACTTAATAATCTTTTTCGCCATATAGTACCCTGCCGCTGCTTTTGCCGCGAAGATATACGTTTTCGGCTGCATGGGCGCATCGGGATTTTCTTTTAACGTAAGGTAATCTGTAATGATATGCAATACGTTCAAAAGTTGTCTCTTATATTCGTGCAAACGTTTTGCCTGTACGTCGAATAACGTATTCGGGTTAATAATACTCCCCTGTTTTTTATAGGCAAATTCTGCAAATTGCTTTTTCTTAATTGCTTTGATTTCTTCCAAACGCTTCAAAACGCTTTCATCGTTTTCAAACGCCTTAAATGCGGAGAGCTTCGATGCGTCTTTTGCGTAGCCTTCGCCGATACAGTCATTTAAAAGCGCACAAAGCTCGGGGTTGGACTGATTCAGCCAACGTCTATGCGCAATACCGTTCGTAACGTTTGTGAATTTTTCGGGCGTATAATCGTGGAAATCCTTGAAGATACTCTCTTTAATAATTTCGCTGTGCAAGCTCGAAACACCATTGACGTGATGGGAACCGTGCACAGACAAATTTGCCATTTTAACTACGTTATAAGACATGATTGCCATACGCGAAATCTTATCCCAATCTCCAGGGAATCTCTTCCAAAGATCCTCACAGAAACGACGATTGATTTCTTTTAAAATCGAGTAGATTCTAGGCAGTCTTCTCGCAATAAGATCTTCAGGCCACGTTTCCAAAGCTTCCGCAAGCACGGTATGATTCGTATATGCGCAAACGGAAGTCGTAATATTCCATGCTTCGTCCCAGCTCATAGCGTTTTCGTCAATAAGAAGTCTCATGAGCTCAGGAATTGCCAAGGCGGGATGGGTGTCGTTTAAGTGGATTGCCGCCATTTTGGGCAGTAATTTCAACGAGCCGTATCTTCTCTTATGGTCGGCAAGAATGTTCTGTAACGAAGCGGAAACAAGGAAATATTGCTGCTTTAAGCGCAGGGATTTTCCTTCCACGTGGTTATCCGCAGGATATAAAACTTTCGAAATGAGCTCCGCTTCGTTATCGTCTTTCATAACGGAGGCGTAATCCCCTTGCGAGAAAAGTTTCATGTCGAAGTTCTGTACGCTTCTTGCTTTCCAAAGACGAAGCACGGATACAGCTTGGCTGTCATAGCCGGATACCATCATATCGTAAGCAACGGCTTGAATTTCCTTTGCGTCGCGATAAATCGATTCCAGTCCGTTTTCCGTCCATTTTTCTTCGATATAGCCGTCGAATTTTACAGTGAAAATCTTATCGCTTCTTTGCGTGAGCCAAACTTCACCGCCAGGAAGCCATACGTCAGGCAATTCCGTCTGCCAACCGTCTACGATTTTCTGTTTGAACAGACCGTAATCATAGCGAATGGAAAATCCCATTGCAGGGTAATCTTGCGTAGCAAGACCGTCCATAAAGCAAGCGGCAAGACGACCGAGACCGCCGTTGCCCAAGCCTGCATCGGGCTCTAATTCGTACAAATCTTCTAACGTTACGTCATATTCTTTGAGTGCTTCTGAGAAAACGTCTTTAACGCCGAGGTTAAAAATACTATTTTTCAAAGAACGGCCCATCAAGAATTCCATGCAAAGGTAATATACGCGTTTTGCCTTTGCCGCCTTTGTCTTTAAGTGAAAGGCATGGCGTTTTTCAAGCATAATATCTCTAACGCTCATGACGACAGCCTTGTAAAGCTGTTCCTTTCTCGCTTCGGACGGCGCAACCCCGAAATAACGGGAGAGCTTCCCTTTAATCAACTCTTTTGCCGCCGATTCAGTCAACATTTCTTTTTTCATATCTCAATTCTCCTAAAAATTTTTCCTAATCGTAAACAGACTGTTTTAATATATAATATTAAAAAGCCGTAAAGGTTTCTTCATATAACTTTTTGTAATCTTCTGCGGAACGGTCCCATGAAAAATCGGTGGTAGCCGCTTTCCTCATTAAAGCTTGCCATTTTTCTTCATTTTTATACACGTCAAGAGCCTCGTGGATCACGTAAAGCATGTCGTAAGCGTTACAAGAAGCGAAGGTGAAACCGTTTCCGCCGTTTCCGTAGGGCTTAATACTGTCGTATAAGCCACCCGTTTCTCTTACTACGGGTACGGTTGCGTATCTTGAAGCAATCATTTGTGACAACCCGCAGGGTTCACTGACGGACGGCATTAAGAATATGTCCGCACCCGAATAAATCTTTCTCGAAAGATCGCCGTTGAAAGCAATATTAGCGGACACCTTGCCTTCATAACGCTTTCCAAGCTCACGGAAATAATTTTCATAAGCGGAATCCCCTGTTCCAAGCAAAACGAACTGTACGTCCTCATGTAATATATCTTCCGCTACCGTTTTCACGAGCTCGACTCCTTTATGGGAAACAAGACGAGTAATCATTGCGATAATCGGCACGTTTTTTACAGGTAAACCAAGCATTTTTTGCAATTCTGATTTACAAATCTTTTTATTTTCAAGATTTTCAGGACCGTATGCAGCAAACAATGCTTTATCCTTTTCAGGGTTATACGAATCCACGTCAATACCGTTCAAAATACCCGTTAATTTGTTTGCGTTCTTGCAAATGATATCTTCTAAGCCGTGAGCATATTGTGCTGTTTTGATTTCGTTTGCATAAGTCGGGCTAACCGTAGAGAAACGCTCGCAACATTCGATTGCCCCTTTCATGAGATTGATGCAGCCGCCGTATTCAAGCAAATATCCATCATTGTTATCGATACCGAACAAATCCCCTAAGATATCCATAGAATACTTGCCTTGATATTCTATGTTATGAATCGTGAACAATGCACGAATAAATTGATATTCAGGGCGTTTGCAATAAAAGGTTTTTAAATAAATCGCAGCCAAAGCCGCCTGCCAATCGTGGCAATGCAAAACGTCGGGATAATAGCCGATAAACGGTAAAATTTCCAAGACGCCGCGCGAGAAAAAGGCAAAACGCTCTCCATCGTCGTAATATCCGTAACAACCAGGGCGCTTGAAATAATATTCATTATCGAGGAAATAATAGGTTACCCCATTCTCTTCGCAGGTAAACACGCCGCAATATTGATTGCGCCAAGACAGCGGCACAAAAATATTGCCAAGGAAGGACATTTTTCTACGGAATTCCGGCTTAATATCCGAATATAAAGGTAAAACGACGCGAATATCGTATTTCGGGTCCTTTGCCAACGCTTGCGGTAACGAACCGATAACGTCTGCCAAACCGCCCGTTGCAATAAACGGACGTGCTTCGGATGCTACAAATAAAATCTTGCGCTTCTCCATCAGCTTCGGGGCTTTTACCGTTGCTTTTACGGAAATAGACGGTTTATCATTTGCAACAATTTCCACTTTTTTCACCTTAATGCCAGTTTTCTTTACGCTTTCAGACATGAATTGAATCTCCTTCCTTTCTATTAAGTATTATGTTACGCGTAAGACCTATGCGGCGCATAGGTCTTACAAGTTCTGATTAAAGTCTTGTTCCCTTTTGAATAAAGTACGGGAGCGTGCTGCAACCGCTTAACGTCTTTTGGTCGCTAACGACTACGTTTTTATCTGTAATAACACAATTTAACGTGGTGTTTTTACCGATTATATTATCCTGCATGATGATAGAGTTACGGACAACGGCGCCCTTTTCTACCTTTACCCCACGGAATAAAATCGAATTTTCAACAACACCTTCAATGACGCAACCGTCGGAAATCAAAGAGTTTTTAACAACCGCCTCTTCGCCGTATTTGGAAGGTGCGCTGTCCCTAACTTTGGTGTAGATATCGCGATCGCCAAACAATTCGTCGCGAACCTCTTTATTTAAAAGCTCGAGGTTGTGTTTATAATACGCAGCCATAGAATCGATACCTGCGTAATAGCCTTGGAAATCATAGCGATAAAGCTTCAAGCTGTTGAGCTGTTTGATTAAAATATCGCTTTCAAAGCTCGTAAAGCCGTGGGTTACGGAATCCTCAACGATATTTAAGAGGAATTGACGGTTGATAACCATTACGTTAATGAAAATGTCCGCTTTTGTCCCCTCTTTCACGTGCGGCGTGTGCTTGATTTCCGTAATACGACCATCTTCGTTTGCGTCTACAAGCATGAAATCGGAACGGTTACCTACCTTTCCGTAATGGGTTACCAAGGTAATATCTGCATTTTTGCTTTCGTGGTAATCAATGATATCAGCGATATCGAATTTTGCCACGCCGTCGCAGTCGGCTACGACTACGTATTTTTCATTTCTGCGGCTCAAGAAACCCGTAAGACTGCTTAACGCTTCCAAACGCGTCGTATACATTTTGTCGTGTCTTTCGGAGAACGGCGGCAACAAAATCAGCCCGCCGTCTTTACGAGCCAAATCCCATTCTTTACCACTGCCAATATGGTCGATTAAGGAACGATAGTTGTTGCTTGTCATCAGCCCGACCGTAGTGATTCCCGAATTAATCATATTCGAAAGAACGAAGTCAATTAAGCGATATCTTCCGCCAAAGGGAATGGAAGCCATTGTTCTTCTGCGAACAAGTTCAGGTACGTTTTCATCGTGCAAATTTGCAAAAATTACGCCAATTGCTGTTTTAGCCATGATTCATCCCTCCTTTACGCCAAAATATCGTTTTCGTGTTTTTGACCTTCGGAAACAACGACGTTATCGCCAACGGTCAAGCCTCTGCCGAGTACCACGATTTCTGCATTTGGATCTTTCGCAACACCGATTTTTGCGCCCTTTCCAATCGTAACGTTTTCATCGATGATGGAATAGGAAACGGTTGCATTCGCTTTGATGACGCTATTTGCCAAGACGACTGCGTCTTTAACGACCGCACCTTCTTCTACGATAACGTTGCTACCGAGAATAGAGTTTTCAACCGTACCGTAAATTTCACAGCCAAGCGCAACCATTGCATTCGTTACTTTGCCCTTTTCACCGATATGTTCAGGGGGAGCTAACGGGTTTCTCGAATGGATTTTCCAGGATTTATCGCCAACGTCGAATTCGGGGTTTTCACCAAGCAAATCCATATTAGCCTGCCAAAGCGAAGCGACAGTACCAACGTCTTTCCAGTATCCGTCAAAGCAATACGAGAACATCTTTTCCCCTGCGTTTAACATTGCGGGCAAAACGTCTTTTCCGAAGTCCTTGGAGGAATTCGGGTTCTTATCGTCTGCTTCAAGATAGCTGAACAGCTTTTCTGCTTTGAAAATATAGATACCCATGGAAGCAAGTGTGCTCTTGGGAATTTTGGGCTTTTCCTCAAATTGATAAATCGAGCCGTCGGGATTCGTATTCAAAATACCAAATCTCGAAGCTTCACTTAAGGGTACGTTAATTGCCGCAATCGTACAATCCGCCCCACTCTTTTTATGCGCCTTAAGCATTGCGGCGTAGTCCATTTTATAGATATGGTCCCCCGAAAGGATTAAAACGTATTCGGGATTATACATTTTCATGAAATGTAAGTTTTGATAGATAGCATTTGCGGTGCCTTCGTACCAAGAGGAATGCGTTTTAGCCTGATAAGGCGAAAGAATATGTACGCCGCCGTAGGTTCTGTCGAGATCCCACGGTTGACCGTTGCCGATATATTCGTTGAGAATCAACGGTTGATATTGGGTAAGAACACCCACGGTGTCAATACCGGAATTGATACAGTTGGACAACGGGAAATCGATGATGCGGTATTTCGCGCCGAAAGCAACTGCGGGTTTTGCGATGTTCGTAGTCAATGCATACAGTCTGCTGCCTTGCCCGCCCGCAAGCAGCATGGCTACGCATTCTTTTTTTCTTTGCATAAAAGCCCCCTTTAAATTATTGTTTTTTTAAATATACGCACGTCAGTTTGGGAAGATCGAAAGTAATCGAATGCTCCTTTCCGTGGCTGTACGATTGTTCCGTGTGATAGATACGCTGTTTTACGTTACCGCTACCGCCGAAACGGCTGGAATCGGTATTAAATACAACTTGATATTTGCCTTCGGGTAACCCCAATTTATAGCCATAAAAATCGCTACCTGAGAAATTGATCATAACAACGATTGTTTTTCCCTGTTTATCTTTACGCTGATAAGCGATAAAGTTACGGTCGGCATCGTCTGCCGCCAACCATTCGAAGCCGTCCCAAGAATCCTCAATCTCATAGAATGCAGGCGTTTCTTTATAAAACGCATTCAATTCTTTGACCATTGTCGACAATTTCTCATGCAAGGGATAATCTTTTAAGAAAAATTCAATTCCCTCTTTATAATTCCATTCTTTAAATTGTCCGATTTCCGAGCCCATGAAATGAAGCTTTTTACCGGGGTGCGACATCATATAGCCCAAAAATGCGCGAATTCCTGCGAACTTCTCGTAATAATCACCCGGCATTTTTCCGATTAAGGAGCATTTTCCGTGTACGACTTCGTCGTGAGAAATGGGCAAAACGTAATTTTCGGAAAAGGCATACATCATCGAAAACGTGAGTTTATTGTGCTTGTATTGCCTATGAACGGGATTGCTCTTGATATAATCCAAAACGTCGTTCATCCAACCCATATTCCATTTAAAATTAAACCCTAAGCCGCCGATATTCGTAGGTCTTGTAACCATCGGCCAAGCCGTAGACTCCTCGGCAATCATCATTGCATACGGGAAAAAGGAGAAAACTGCTTCGTTTAATCGACGAAGAAAGGCAACCGCTTCAAGGTTTTTATTCTCGCCGTAAATATTCGGTACCCATTCCCCTGGATCTTTGTCGTAATCCAGATACAGCATGGACGCAACGGCATCTACACGCAAACCGTCCACGTGGAAATTTTCCAACAAGAAAATAGCCGAAGAAATCAGAAAAGACAAAACCTCGTTTCTGCCGTAATCAAATCTTCTAGTGCCCCACCCGCGGTTTTCCATTCGATCCCATTGCGAGGCTTCGTATAACGGTTCGCCGTCGAATTCATAAAGTCCAAAGGCATCCTTCGGGAAATGAGCAGGAACCCAATCGAGAATAACGCCGATTCCTTCTTTATGAAAACAATCGACCAAATACATAAAATCTTGCGGAGTGCCAAGACGTGACGTAATCGCATAATAGCCCGTCACTTGGTATCCCCAAGAACCGTCAAACGGATGCTCGGTAACTGGCATAAATTCAACGTGCGTATAGCCCATTTCTTTTACGTATTGAACCAAGTCCACCGCAAGTTCGCGATAGGTGTAATAATTCCCATCGTCATGCAACCGCCAAGACAGAAGATTAACTTCATAAACGTTTATGGGGGAAGCATAAATATTGCTATGTTTCCGCTTGTCCAAATATGCCTTATCCGTCCATTTAAAGCCAGAAAGGTCATAGGCCTTCGAGGCGTTTGAGGACGTGGAATCGGGCGTTTCCGCATGAAACGCATAGGGATCTGCTTTGTATAAAGTTTTTCCGTTTTTCGTTTTAATGCAATATTTATAAATATCAAATTGTTTAATTTTTGGAATAAATAACTCAAAGGTTTCCCCATCAATCATGCGTTGCATAACGTGTGCGTTTTCATTCCAATTATTGAACTCACCAATGACGGAAACACTCTCAGCGCGCGGAGCCCATACGCGGAAAACAAACCCGCGCCGTCTATTCACAGTGGCAGGATGCGCCCCCATGAGTTCGTAAGTTTTGAAATTTTCCCCATGATGAAATAAATGTAAAGGAACGTCTGTTTCAAAACAGCTCATTGATTAGCCTCCGTTTCCTATAAAAAAGTAATATACGAATAATTTTTCGTTACAATATATAGTATGTAACCATTATACAACATTTTTTCGTATTTTTCAAGACTATTTCATAAAAAAGTTCTACCAATTTCACATTTTTCATATAGAAGTTATATAAATGGCAATTAAAACGTAATTTAATACTTGCGGCGCCCTGCTTTTATGTCAGACATAGGTATTATGTCAAATAAAATAAAACTACTATTTCACACATAATTATTATTTTTGACATAGTAATTGCTGGAAAATTTATTGAAAATCCCCTATTTGCCTATTATAGATAGATTACTCTATTAAAAAAGCGACAGATTTCCCAAAAATCGATACGGGGAATTCGCCGCAAATAACTGTATATTATATGTTTCACGAAATATGTTTCACGACTGCTTTAATTTTGAAATTTCTTTTGTGAT
Source organism: Clostridia bacterium (assembly GCA_017482415.1). Taxonomy (GTDB): domain Bacteria; phylum Bacillota; class Clostridia; order Christensenellales; family Borkfalkiaceae; genus Scatosoma. Next base: position 3,857 of record JAFUMY010000106.1, on the reverse strand, counting down.
TTTTTCCTTAAAGCTTACAAGGTCCTCTGCATTTGAAATTATTTGAACGCCTGCATGTTTTGTGACTTCTTTCAAATTTTCTTCATTATAATTAAATTGAGAATCCATTCGTTTTAAAATTTCTTCTTTTGAAAGATTGTCGCGTTTTGTGACGGATTGAATGCGCTCCTTTTTTGAGCGTGTTATAATGAAAATGTAATCAAATAATGATTCATATCCGCCTTCAAACAACAATGGAACTTCCGCAAAAATAAAATCGTCGGGAATTTGCTGCATTTTAGATAAAAGCTCTTTCATGATTAAGGGATGAGCGATGCGATTCAATAAGTCCCGTTTTTCTGGCTGATTAAAAACGATATTTGCCAATTCTGTCCGATCAATCTTTCCACTTTTCACACAGGTTGGAAAGTTTTTTTCGATTTCCTGCACGTATTCTTTTGAAAGAATGACTTCCTTATATATTTCATCGCAGGAAAATACAGAAAATCCAAGTTCTTTAATAATTTTTATCGCTTCCGATTTTCCGCTACCGATTCCACCGGTTATTGCTATTTTTTTCTTCATAGTATAACTCATCCTAATACCATTTTTATGCAATGTTTCACAATTTAAGTTTCACATATTCTTTTCGTGGAACAATAACTGTGAAACATAGACTTATTTCGTTTCATACCAGCTTTTACCGATTCCGATTTCAACCGTTAAAGGTACGGCTAAGGAAACGGCGTTTTCCATTTCGGTTTTTAAGAGCTTTGCGACCTCGTCTTTTTCCTCTTCCGGACAATCAATAACCAATTCGTCGTGTACTTGTAAAACGAGTTTCGCTTTATAATTGCCTTCTTTTAATTTATTGTAGACGTTGAGCATAGCAACTTTAATAATATCTGCGCTTGAACCTTGAAGCGGCATATTCATGGCGGCTCTTTCGCCGAAAGCGCGAATCGTATATACGGACGATTTCAGCTCATTTAAAACGCGTCTTCTGCCTAAAAGCGTCGTAATCGACCCATCGTTTTTCGCCGTTTCGACGTTGGAATTCATATAATTTTTGACTTCGGAATAGGTTTCGAAATATTTATCGATATATTCTTGGGCCTTTTTGGTACTGATTCCAAGGTCTTTAGATAAGCCAAATGCGCTAATGCCGTAGATAATGCCGAAATTAACGGCTTTTGCGTCACGGCGCATATCTGAGGTAACGTTTTCTAAGGCAACGTTGAACACCTGCGCAGCCGTTGTTGCGTGGATATCTTTTCCCTCGCAATAAGCCTGAACAAGCTCTTTACAACCTGAAAAATGCGCTAAAAGCCGCAATTCAATCTGCGAATAGTCGGCATCAATTAAAGTCCAACCCTCGCGCGCGGTGAATAATTTACGCAGCTCGCGCCCTTCTTCTGTGCGAATGGGAATGTTTTGAAGATTCGGGTTTGCACTAGACAATCTGCCTGTTTGCGTATTCGTTTGATTATAGGTCGTATGCACCTTTCCCTTCACGATTAACGGCATAAAACCGTCTACGTAGGTCGAGCGGAGCTTCTGAATTTTTCTATATCGTAAAATACAACGAATAATTTCATAATCATCTGCGTATTTTTCCAATTCTTCCGCTGTGGTTTTATACGATTTACTTTCTTTATTCTTCTTCGCGCCCGTACCGATTTTTAATTTTTCAAAGAGAATTTTTCCAAGCTGTTGGGTTGAATTTACGTTGAATTCTTCGCCTGCCAAATCATAAATACGTTTGGTGAGTTTAGAAAGCTCCTCACCATAACGCGCGGAGAATTCCTTTAATGAGCCAGAATCTACGCAAACGCCCTCTTTTTCCATATCAAAAAGCACGTTTACGAGCGGCAATTCTACTTCAAAATAAAGCTTTCGTTCGTCTGCGTTTAATGCTTTTAAATAATGTTTCCAAAGCCAAGACACGCCGTATGCCTTATATTTTTCAGGCAAGCTGAAATAATTTAAGCAAAAATCCAAGCTATCGGCATTGCTAAGACCTTCGGAGAGGCATTTTAATATGCCTACGTCCTCAAATTTTACGCTGGTTTGAATGTCGTAATCATTTAATCGGTGCAACAATTCTTTTACGTTGTATGCAATAACTTTGCTGTTTCCGCAGAAAAGTACTTTGAATAAAGGAACAAGCTGGTCTTCATAAAATCCAACGTCCAAAAGCCCCATTTTAATCGGCATGATATATTCCGTAGCGCCAATGCAGAAAGAAAAAGCGGATTCCGTCCAATGACAAGAAATATATTCTGTCGTTTGATTTTTTAAAATTTCAATTGCTTCTACTATCGTTTCGGGAAGAATTTCTTTGACCTCAGCAGGTGTTTCGTCGTCTAATTCATCGGTTGTATTTTGTGGCTCAACGGAGACCTGCGCTTCGAATATATCTTTTGAAAGCAGACTCTTAAACTCTAAAGCGGAAAACTTTTCTCGTACTGCATGTGCGAACGGCATTTTTAAAACACATTCGGATAACGCAACGTCAATCGGCGCATTCAAGTCAATGGTCGCTAATTTTTTCGAAAAGGCCGCGTCCTCTTTGCCGTTTTGCAGTTTTGTATTCAATGCACCGCTGATTTCTGATAAATGCTCGTATACGTTTTCGACGGTTCCGTATTTTTCGAGCAAGGAATATGCTGATTTTTCCCCAACGCCTGCAACGCCTGGAATATGGTCGGATTTATCCCCCATAAGCGCTTTTAAATCGATGATTTGTAAAGGCTCAAGCCCGACTTCGTCTTTAAAGTTATCGTTTGTCAGTTCGAGAATATCGCTTACACCTTTACGCGTAAAGCAAACGGTTGTGTTATCATTGACGAGTTGATAAGAATCCCGATCACCCGTATAAATATAGCTGTGCACGTTGAATTTTCTCGACAGCGTACCGATGATATCGTCGGCTTCATAACCGGGCATTTCGCAGATTTTAATTCCCATCGTCCTTAAAAGGTCTTTTAAAACAGGAAATTGTAGAGCCAAATCATCAGGCATGGGCTTTCTGCCTGCCTTATAGTCGGTATACATTTGATGCCGAAAAGTCGGTGCGTGCACGTCGAAAGCAACGGCAACGTATTCAGGCTTCTTATCCGAAATAATTTTCAAAAGCAGCTTCACAAACCCGAAAATGCCGTTTGTCGGGGTACCGTCTTTCGTGGTAAATACCTGCATTGCATAGAATGCTCTATTCATTAAGCTATTGCCGTCGATTAACACTAATTTTTCCATAAAATATAAAACCTTCCCGTTTCTCTTTTATTATTGTACCATGAAAATCAAAAAATCGCAAGAGAATATAAAAATCTTTGCAAAAAGAATTAAAAATTTCTAAAAAATAGCCTTGAAACGCTTGCTTTTTTTCACAGTATCATATATAATTAAAAAGCTTTCGGGTGCGCCGAAGTGGTGGAATGGCAGACGCGACGGACTCAAAATCCGTTGGTAGTGATACCGTGTGGGTTCAAGTCCCACCTTCGGCACCAACAAAAAACCGCTTGTTTTTGCAAGAAAAACAAGCGGTTTTTCATATATTTTCCCATAAATCCCCTCCACTATTTCTTGCAAAATGTTAGCAAAACTTGTTAGCAAAAAACTTTATGAATGAGTACTTTGGAAGTGCACACTCTTTTTTTGTTAGAGGAAGAAATGCGATTTTGAAATATGCGTGCAGATTTAAATATCAGTACATTTTGTTATTTCTAATTTATACCTTTTCTGCTTCTAAACGTATTTGTTGATTGACGTCAGCCATAAAATCAATGGGCACTTTAACCACCTCTCTATCGTAGGTTGTCAAACCGTTGATTTCCTCTTCCACGTCGGAAACCTGCGTGTAGATACAGCCACAT
>JAFUMY010000105.1 GCA_017482415.1 Clostridia bacterium | reverse complement strand
CAAAACGATCGGGCGCATTTTCGATAATCGCCGCAAGAACAAATTTTTCGGGATAGGTTTTTGCATAATTCGCATAAATCTTTCCTCTTGCACCCCAACCGAATACAACAAGCTTCTTTGTTTCCATAGCATTCACCTTCAAAATAAAATTTGTTGTATTGTAGCATGGCGTATCCTTTATTTCAATAGCGAATTGTAGACACTTTTTGTCATTTTGTGCCTAAATGAAAAACGGCTTCCCGCGCAAGGAGCCGTTTTCATTTTCCACTTTTAGCCCACGAATACGCCGAGTAGGATTCCTATTCCCACGCCGATTCCAAGCATCAGCCAATACCGCCAAGAAAACTTGATTTTTCGTTGATATACGATTGTAGCGGTGATTCCACCGACCAAAATGAGGCATACCGCCAACAAGTCTCCGTTACTATTTGAAGTCGCCATTGCAATCAACAACGCAACGTATGTGGGAATGAGCACCCGAAACCCGAACCAAGAATTAGAAATCTGTTCCGCATTCTCCCCCTTTTCATACCGCAAATTATAAAAGAGCAGGAAATAGGAAACCGCAGCAAGAGCAATGGGATAGACAAACATCCAGACCGTCCAATGCCCTTCGCCCCGATAACCGCGTATAAGGTATTCCATATTATTCTCAAATACGAGCTGACCGCCAAAGGTAAGAAAGGACTGCTCCTGATAATAATTGAAAAAATACTGGTCGACTATCTCTTGCAGGACCCACACAACCAAAACGCCGAGAACGGCATACGCCAGCATAAACGTAACCCCATCCCCTACTCGGTTCGCCCGCGTAAAAAGAAAGGCGTTGATTCCGAAAAGACAAACTGCGAATAGAAGCTCTCCAAAATACATGGGCAAATACCAAATCATTTGATAGGGATTCCCCTCACGCAAAAGCAGCGTTAAAAACCCAAGCCAATACGCAATTGTAAAAGGCAGGATAACCAGTAACAGACCCACCATGGCTTTAACGAAATACAATTTTTCCTTTTTTAAGGGCAATGCGTAAAAGGCGTCCACCCCTCGCTTATTCATCTTAAAAGAGAACATAATAACGGGCGAAAGGAAACAGAGCGAAAGCATCATTCCCCCAAGCAAACTCACCTGCGGACTGGCGATTGTCACGTTTAGCGTATACTCGTCAATCGGGTAGGAATAGGTCAAATTCATTGTCGAAATCGTCGCGACGTAAATAAGGCTCAATACGACGCTCAGCAAAACGAAGGTCCAAAGGTTCTTTTTTAACTCATAGAAAAAATATTTTTTCATTGCAAGTACCCCCTTGACTCGACTTCGCCGATAAAGAGCTCTTCAAAATCCACTTCGATTTCCTCGACAAAAATAGGCGACAGGTCTTGAATTTTTGCTAGCATTTCTTCCCCGTTTCCGCGTGCAATCAAGCGCACCACCCTGCCTGTTTTGGAAAAGGACATACAGGGGAAACCCAGCATTTCCTGCGTAATTTCACCGTCGAATGCCGCTTGGAATTTGTGCAGACTGGCAAGATCGGTTTCCAGCTCACCCGAACAGGTAATCGTTCCGTGATCGAGGATTCCATAGCCATCGCAAACGTCCTCCAGTTCTCGTAAGGAATGACTGGAAATAATGACCGTCGCACCCTTTTCCTCAACAAGACGAATCAAGCCTTTTTTAAAGACCATGCGCGCCAAAGGATCCAATCCGTCGAACGCTTCGTCTAAAAGCAGGTATTTGGGCGCAATCGCCAAAGCCAGCGCAACGAAAACCTGACGCTTCATGCCCTTGGAAAAATTCCGAATCGGGGCTTTGGGATTGAGCGCAAACTTTTCCAAATATTCCTTATATATATCCACGTCAAACGAATATACCGATTTATACAGCTCGGCAAGCCCATTCGCGGATACGTTATGGGTATAAAACGGATCGTCGGGCAGAAAAAATACCCCTGCCTTTACCCGTTCATTTTCATAGACGTTTTCGCCGTCAATTGATACCTGCCCCCTCTCTCCTTGCAAAACACCTGCAATTAAGCGGAGCAACGTGGACTTCCCCGCCCCGTTGATTCCGACCAAGCCGAACACCGTCGCGTCGGGAATCGTTAGCGAAACGCCCTTTAATACCTCTTTGCCTTTTTCATAGCTTTTTGTAAGATTGGAAATTTCTATCATACGTCCTCTCCTCCTGCAAATACCTTCTCTATTGCGCGTTCAAGCTCCGCACGCGTGACTCCCGAGGCTTTGAACGCAGCAAAACACCGTTCTATCTCCTGCGTCTTATCCCTTTCCTTTTCCTCGCCGAAAACAACGAACGCACCCTTTTTCAAAAGCACTCGGATATACCCCGCCTCTTCCAGCGCGGTATATGCCTTTGCAACGGTGTTGGGATTCACCTTCCGCTCCACCGCATACGAGCGTACCGACGGTAGCTTCTCCCCCTTGGGAATCGCCCCCGATTCTATCAGACGTTTCAGCTCGTCTACGATATTTTCAAATACGTTTTTCTTGCCTCGCACTTTCTTACCTACCAATTTTTCTGTATTATCTGTCCTATTTATATGCATTATAGCACGGCAATAGAGCCTTGTCAATAGTTTTTT
>JAFUMY010000104.1 GCA_017482415.1 Clostridia bacterium | reverse complement strand
TGAACGGCGAATACGAACGCGTGGGCGTAATCGTCGTAAGACTTTACCGACCTTTTGACGTAAAAAAATTTTTAGCCGTATTACCTCAAAGCTGTAAACGGCTTGCCGTACTCGACCGCACGAAAGAGGCAGGCTCGCTTGGCGAGCCGCTGTATCTTGACGTCTGCGCAACGCTTGCGGAGGGCAAAAGAACGGACGTCGAGGTGTTTGGAGGCAGGTACAGACTTGGCTCAAAGGAGTTCACCCCGAGTATGTGTTACGCCGTATTCCAGAACCTGAAAAGTGAAACGCCAAAACGGCATTTTACCGTTGGAATCACCGACGATTGCACAAAGCTTTCCTTGGATGTGAAAAAACATTACGACGTTTCTACTCCCGATACCGTTGCCTGTAAATTTTATGGGCTCGGTTCGGACGGAACGGTGGGCGCAAACAAAAATTCCATTCAAATCCTCGGTAATCATACCAACCTACACGTGCAGGCATATTTCTATTACGATTCAAAAAAATCGGGTGGCATCACCGTTTCACACTTACGGTTTGGGCATTCCCCCATTCGTTCCCCCTATCTCGTTGATTGCGCAGATTTTATCGCTTGCCACAACCCGTCCTATCTTTACCGCTACGATATGCTTTCCGACCTAAAAGACGGCGGAACGTTTCTGTTAAACGCGCCTTGGACGGACGTAAGCACGCTTTCCGAAAAACTGCCTGCCAGCGTAAAACGAGTACTCGTTCAAAAACGCATAGCGTTCTACGTGATTGACGGAACAAAAATTGCAGACGACGTGGGTTTAAACGGCAAAAACAGCACGATTATGCAAACAGCGTTTTTCCTTTTACAACCGCGGCTTTTACCCTTCGAACAAGCCAAGAAGCTTTTAATCGAACAGCTTAAAAAGAAATTCGCAAAAAAGGGCGATGAGGTTATCAAACAAAACGTTGCCAGCGTCGAGCGCGTAGAAGCCGCTCTGCAAAAAATAGAACTCCCCGACTCTTGGATGTCCGCAAAAGAGGGGGATTCCCCTACCCTGCCAAACGACGAATACTTCCAAAAAATCATCCACCCGATTCTCACTTTAAGGGGAAACGAGCTACCCGTGTCTGCGTTCACGCCCGACGGCAGCGTGCCGACAGCGACAACAAAGCTCGAAAAACACGGAACAGCTTATCTGATGCCCGAATGGATTCCCGAAAACTGTATTCAGTGCAATCAATGCGCCTTCGTTTGTCCGCATGCGTGCATTCGCCCCTTCGTCCTGGAAGAAAACACGGAAACGCCAAGCGGCTTTACGAGCGTCAAAGCAATCGGTTTACCGAATGCAAGATTTCGCGTGCAGGTCTCCGCGCACGATTGTATGGGTTGCGGCGTTTGCGCCAACGTCTGTCCTGCTAAAAACAAGGCGCTTGTCATGAAGCCAAGCGTCGAGCGCCTCGAAACAGAAGGGAAAAATTGGGAATTCGCAAACAGCCTTCCTAAATTCGATACGAGCAATTTCAAGAAAACGACCGTGAAAGGCAGTCAGTTTTCCAAGCCCTTATTTGAGTTTTCCTACGCTTGCTCGGGCTGTGGAGAAACCCCTTACGTGAAAGTTCTAACACAGCTATTTGGCGAGCGTATGTTGATTGCCAACGCGACAGGCTGTTCTTCAATCTACGGCGGTTCATCGCCTACCTGCCCCTATTGTACGAATGAAAACGGACAGGGACCAGCCTGGGCAAACTCTCTTTTTGAGGACAATGCCGAATTCGGTTACGGCATGCGGCTTGCCTGCGATTTGACTCCGCAAAAGGAACGGTCGGTATGGCTTATCGGCGGCGACGGTTGGGCGTATGATATCGGCTTTGGTGGGCTCGACCACGTCTTGGCAAGCGGCGCAAACGTCAACGTGCTTGTACTCGACTCCGAGGTTTATTCTAACACAGGCGGTCAGGTTTCCAAAGCCACGCCGCTTGGCGCTGTCGCTCGATTTGCGGCGGCAGGCAGACGAATTAAGAAAAAGGACTTAGGACTTATGGCGATGAGCTACGGCTACGTGTACGTTGCACAAGTGTCCATGGGTGCAAATAAGCAACAGCTTTTGAATGCTTTGACTGAAGCGGAAAGCTATAACGGCCCCTCTTTGGTGCTTGCATACTCCCCTTGTATTGCCCACGGCGTTCCGATGAGCCGTTGCATGGAAGAGGAAAAGCTTGCCGTTGAAAGCGGTTATTGGAACTTATACCGCTTTGACCCGAGAAAAGAACAGCCTTTCCAGCTGGATTCACCCTCGCCTACAAAGCCGTTCCGCGATTTTTTAATGGGCGAAAACCGATTTGCTCAACTGAAAAAATCCCAACCTGAAATTGCAGAAAAACTCTTTCTGGAAGCGGAAGAAAACAGTAAAAAAAGACGGCTTTTCTATGAAAAGCTCGCCAAAGGTCTTGAATAAAAAGGAACGGGGAAGCATTTTGCTTCCCCGTTGTTTATTATTTCTTTTGTTCTGCAATCGCACGTTTCCAACAGCTATGACACATCGCAACGTAGGAATCGTTACCACCAAGCAAAATCTGTCCGCCCTCCGTGACGATTTTCCCCTCGCTATCGATTCGAGCATTTACAATCGCCTTTTTCCCGCAGGAACAAATCGTCTTAATCTCCGTTACCGAATCGGCCACCTCAAACAAGCGTCTGCTACCCTCGAATAAGTGGGTGAGGAAATCGGTACGCAAACCGTAACAAAGCACGGGAACATTCAACTCATCCACGATACGGCGCAGTTCGTCTACCTGCTTTGCTGTAAAGAATTGGCATTCGTCTGCAATGATAACGTCGCAATCGCTATTTTTGCCGTATTCCGTAAACAAATCCTCGTCGGGCGTTGCGATATGCGCCTTTGCGGAAAGCCCGATACGAGAGCGTACCGCATCCGCGCCGTCGCGCACGTCGATTGAGGGCTTGATCAGCCAAACCTTCATGCCGCGTTCTTCATAATTGAATTTCGTAATGAGTGCGTTTGCCGTCTTGGACGAGCCCATTGCTCCGTATTTAAAATATAACTTTGCCACGATTTTCTCCTTGGTTTATCTTCTTTTTTATTATAGCATATCCCCCTGCATTTTGCAAGCGTTTGCCAACAAAAGAAAACGGCTTATCCGATTTTTCGGATAAGCCGTTTTAGGGTATAATTTTTAATTCTGGTCGAATGCAAGCGTATTCACGACCTTGCCGTCGTCGGTATATACCGCAAGTACGCTGAGCTTGTAGCCCTTACAATTCCAATTACAAAGCGCAACCTCCACCGTGATTTCTTGGTCCTTATACTCCATAAGCCACTCATACTGCCCCGCGCTGCTGCAATATACCGTCATGGAAGCCCCGTCTGCGTTTACCGCAACGCCGCTATAATAGCTGTTCCCCGTTTGCACCACCATCAGCGTCAACAAATACGTGGACGTCGTATGGTCTTCCGTGCTATTAAAGCTCGCAAGGTCTTTCAGAGTTTTGTCGGTAATCAGCTTATCCGTGGAATATTCGTGTTCCCCAAAATAGTTTACCAAAACCTCTACGTTTTGCAGGCAGGTTTGGCCGAACTCGGACGAGCCGTCCTTTACCTTTCTGAAACGCGTTGCTTTCAATACGACCTCATGTCCAACCTCTAAGCCCACAAGCTCGTCGGTGTTATTTACCGTAACTGCAATCATACTGCCGTCCTCACCAAAGAGATAGAAACCCTCTTGGTTGACCAAGGACGGTCCAACAATACCTTTTACGATAACTTCCGAATTCAATTCCGCTGCGATTGCCTCGGCAACCGTGATCGTTTCGTATTCCGTAGGCACCTCTACGCTAATCGTTACCACGCTTTCATAGGTGTATTCTCCATATACACCCGTAATCGTTACGTTTGCGACGCCGCCGTCCTTACAGTGCATAACCAAACCATCATCCGTTTCTTCAAAGTAAACAGCGTCCGTGTTATCCGATTCGTAATGAAGCGCTGCGTCTTCAAAACCAAGCAGTTCAGAGCCTACTTTGGTCGTGAGCGTCAACGCAGGGTCGCCCGAATAGCTTTCAGCGAACTGGTCTTCACCGTAATATTCCACCACGAATTTTGCCGTATCCGCCAAATCAAACACGTAGTCCTCGTCGATTACCTCAATCGGCAATAAACGATAGAAGCATTCGCTCGCCGTGCTCTTGGCGTTGATTGCAGAGAGATACACCGTACAAATTTTACCGTCAAATTCATCCAACCATGCAAAATCGGAGCCGCTGCATTGCGTATACGCATATCCGCCCGTTTCACCGTCTAAATCAAAGAAATAATAATTGATAAAGCCTTTTCCGTCTACCTTCTTCACCAACGCATTTACTTTATAAATCGTAGTTGTAATATTCTCGGAAACAGGGGTTTCAAACATGGCTTTTACCGTGTTTTCTTCAATCCATTCCTTGTTGAACTCGGTACTACCCCCGTCGTTTTCCACCAAGGTAGCGTTCGTGAGCTGACAGCAGCCCTGATAGCCGTGCTTCTCCGCATTC
>JAFUMY010000103.1 GCA_017482415.1 Clostridia bacterium | reverse complement strand
CGCCTTACCGCGAAGCGGTCAACACGCAAAGCGTGAAAGCACGCTCAACAGGAAGTCGAGAAACTCAGTTTCTCGTGGGGTGCCGGGGCAACGACCCGCAATAGCGGACCTATAATAAGCAACCGTAGGGTGCGCATATAACGCCATTAGGCGTTCTATATGCAAAGCGTGCAAGGCACATAAATACAATAACATTGACAGAGAAATAGATATGGATTTTTACAACACCAAAGGCAGAATATTTAATATCCAGCGTTTTTCGATACACGACGGACCGGGTATCCGTACCATCGTGTTCTTTAAGGGCTGTTATATGCGTTGCGCTTGGTGCTGTAATCCCGAATCCCAAGCCTATGAAATCGAAACCCTTATTGAAAACGGCAAAGAAAAAACGGTAGGTCGGGACGTTACGGTTGCGGAAATTCTTCCCGAGCTTCTCGCCGACCGAAATTATTATCGGCGCAGTGGTGGCGGTATCACTCTTTCTGGCGGTGAATGCCTTGCCCAGCCCGAGTTTGCGGCAGCGCTTCTTCGGGCTTGTAAGCAAAACGGTTTACATACCGCAATCGAATCCACTGCCAACGCTCCGTTCACGGACGTAGAAAAGGTATTACCTTATCTCGACCTCTATCTCATGGACGTGAAGCACATGGATTCAGAAAAACATAAAGAATACACGGGCGCAGGCAACGAACGGATTTTAGCCAACGCAAAGCTAATTGCGCAAAGCGGCGTCGAACTCATTATCCGTACTCCCGTTGTGCCTGGCTTCAACGATACGGCGGAGGAAATCCGCGCGATTTCCAAGTTCGCCGCATCCCTGCCTGGGGTCAAGCAGCATCATTTGCTTCCGTATCACCGTTTGGGACAGGATAAATACGCAGGGCTTGGTAGAAACTATTCCCTCAAAGAAATCGAGCCGCCGTCTAAGGAAAAGATGGAATATCTTTTATCCATAGCGGAAGAAAGCGGCTTATATTGCCAAATTGGCGGTTAACACGAATTGAAGAATAAAGGAGAAAAAAAGCATATGGATATCCATGAAAAAATGCCTCCCAGAATTATACAGGAGTTTGTTCCTGGTAAACAAATCACCCTTTGCCATATCATCGCAAATCCCGGGGAAGTGCTTTACACGAAGCTCGGACTTGATCCTCAAGCGGATTACACGAGAAGTGCAATCGGCGTATTGACGGTCATTCCCTATGAAAGTGCAGTGATTGCGGCAGATATTGCCATGAAGTCGTCTGGCGCAGAAATCGGGTTTGTAGACAGATTTACGGGAACGCTTATTATTACGGGCTCCGTTTCGTCTGTGGAAGCGGCGTTTACAGCCATTCGCGATTATTTCGTGAAAAAGCTCGACTATATTTGCTGCGAGGTTACCAAAACCTAATTAAGCTATGAAAAAAATCATGTTATTCGGCAGAGTTGCGGCAGGGAAAACCACGCTGACGCAGGCTCTGCGCGGAGAAGAAATCAAATATTATAAAACGCAGTACGTAAACTACCTCGATACCGTTATCGACACACCGGGTGAGTATACCGAGCGTCGGGAAACGAGCGGCGCTTTGGCACTGTATGCCTACGAAGCGGATATCGTGGGATTGGTTTTATCCGCAAACGAACCCTATTCCATTTTTTCGCCCTGTTTGACGAGTATGGTAAATCGTGAGGCGATTGGGATTATTACGGGTATCGATAAACCGGATGCGAACGTGGAACGGGTACGGCGTTGGTTGCAGCTTGCAGGTTGTAAAAAAATCTTTCCCGTGTCGTCCATTACAGGCGAGGGAATAAAGGAGCTTGCCGCCTATTTAGAGGACGACGAGGACCGAGCAAGACGCTTGGAAGCGGAACGCTTACAAGAAGAACAAAAGAAGACAACGCCTAAAAAGCCTCGGGCGAGAAAAAAGACGGCTAAGGAGACGGAATGAGTAAAACGAAAGTAATTGCATTTGCAAATAACAAGGGCGGTAGCGGTAAAACGACGACCTGTTCGAACGTAGGCTGCGCCATGGCTATGCTTGGCAAAAAAGTGCTGATGATTGATGGAGATATGCAGCTCAACCTCACGATTTCTTTCTTTGACGAAGAAAAGGCTTACGAGTTTGCGAAGGGTGAAACGAATATCTATCGTGCGATTAAGGATGAACGCGATTTGTCTGATTATATCGTTGAAACCTCTATCAAGGGCTTGGATATCATTCCTTCCACTTCACTTATGAGCTCGATTGAATTCGATTTGTTTGCGAAATGGCAAAGAGAAAGCGTATTGAAAAAATGCTTAGAGCGCGTTCGCGCAAAGGGTTATTACGATTATATTCTCATCGACTCGCCGCCTACGCTTGGCGGTTGGGTGATGAACGTTATGTGCGCGTCTGACTACGTGGTTGTTCCCGTAGAGGCGAGTCCTTGGGGCTTGTTCGGGCTTGCGAACATGTTCGATTTCTGCAATCAAGCAAAGAGCATGGCGCCGAATTTAGAGGTGCTGGGTATTGCCGTAACGAAAGCGGACGAGAGAAAAAAATATTTCAAGCAGACGATGGAAACCTTGCAGGAAATGGAGGGCGCGCGCTTGTTTGAGAATTATATTCGCGTAGACAGTACAGTCGAATGGGCGCAGGACAACAGTCAGCCTGTTGTAGCGTTCAAGAAAAACAGCCGTAGCGCGAAAGAATATATGGAATTAACAAAGGAGATTATGAAGTATGCCAATCGGTAAAAATGCAATCAAAAGAGTGGAAAATAACGGTTATTCCAACGTCAAGAGCTCTGCTCCCGATATGGAGAACAGCCACGTAATCGCAAAGCCTGACGAACAGGTTGTAGAAAAGCTTGTCGCGCCCGTAGAAAAGGCAACGGAAGCGAAGAAAACGACGACGGCAAAGAAAGCACCGGTTAAAAGAGCGCCTGCAAAAAAAGCTGCGCCCAAAGCGGCGGCGAAAAACGGCTTTGAAAGAGTTAGCGTGGGCTGCGATATGCCGTACTATCTCTTGTAAATTTTGACGAAGTGAATAACATATATGGGAAATATTCCCAAAATAAAGGAAAATAACGGAAAGGCAAAGCCTATACTTTGGATAGGCTAAGCTTTTCCGTTGTCTTTTTATCAAAGAATTTTGTCCCTAATCGGGCGAAAGATAATAAGGAGAACTTAAAAAAATGAGAGAAACAGAGAAAAAATACCAGTGTATTCCCTTTTGGTCTTGGAATGATGAGCTTGACCCCGATGAGCTCGTAAAACAGGTTGAATGGATGAACGAAAACGGCGTAGGTGGTTTCTTTATGCATGCGCGCGGGGGCTTGAAGACGGAGTACTTGGGTGAAAAATGGTTTGAATGTATCAAGGCTTGCTCGGAAAAAGCGGACGAGCTCGGCATGGAAGCGTATGCTTACGACGAGAACGGTTGGCCGAGCGGCTTCGTTGGCGGAAAGCTGCTGGATGACATTGAAAACCACGATAAATATTTAACGTATACAATCGGCGCATATGATGAAAAAGCGGTGGTTTCTTATGATTTGACGGGGGCAGAGTTGCGTCGAACGACTAACGGTGACAATTGCCTGAACGTTTTTGAAACGTATGCAGCCTCTACGGCGGATATTTTGAACGGTGAGGTCGTGGATAAATTTATTGCGATGACGCACGAGGAATATAAGAAGCGCGACACCTATAATTTAAAGGGCTTTTTCACCGACGAGCCGCAGTATTATCGTTGGGGCATGCCTTTTACCCGCGTAATGCCGAAGTATTTTAAGGAAACCTACGGTGAGGATATTTACGATAAGCTCGGGTTGTTGTTCGTGGAAAAAGAGGGATATCGTGAATTCCGTTATAAATTCTGGATTGCTATGCAGCAGTTGATGCTGAATAACTTTGCAAAGAAGATTTACGATTGGTGCGACGAAAGAGGCTATAAGCTGACGGGGCATTACGTTGAAGAAAGCAACTTGGGCGCACAAATGTGGTGTTGCGCAGGCTGTATGCCTTTCTACGAATACGAGCATATCCCCGGGATTGACTGGCTGGGGCGAAGCGCATGGAAATCCATCGCAGGTACGCAGGTTGCCAGTGTTGCGGCACAGCTTGGCAAAAAGCAAATCATTACCGAAACCTACGGTTGCTGTGGTTGGGACGTTACCCCGCAGGAATTAAAGGAGATCGCAGAGGTGCAGTACGTGGACGGCGTCAACCTGATGTGCCAGCACTTGTTGCCTTACACCGAACACGGTCAGAGAAAACGCGATTATCCCGCGCACTACTCCAAGGTAAATCCTTGGGTTAGAAAGAACTTTAAGGAATTTAACGATTACTTCTCTTTGCTCGGCAAAATGCTCGCGGAAAGCGAAGTGCTTGTCAACACCGCTATTTTGCATCCTATTCGCAGTACCTATTTTAACTACAAGCGCGAAGTGCAAGGGCATTGCATTAACGAATTGAACGAAGCTTTCTACGCGGTAGAAAGGGAGATCTCTTGGCGGCAAATCCCTCACCATTACTTGGACGAAACCTTGCTTGCGAAATACGGTAAAGTGGAGGGCAAGCAGCTTGTAATGGGCAAATGCGCTTACGATTTTATCGTGCTTCCCAAGATTTACACCATGGGTAAAACCACGGAAAAATTACTGCGTGAATTTGTAAACGCAGGGGGCAGGGTCCTGTTGACGGACGAAAAGCCGACGTTTGTAGAGTGGGAAGCATACGAGTATCCGTACTTGGAAACGAACGTTACTTGGGAAGAAATCGCCGCGGCGCAGCCTTATACGGCGGATAAGACGGAAAATCTTTATTCTTGTATTAGACGGGATGCAGAAGGCAATACTTTCATCTACGCGCTCAACCTTGGCGCAGATATCGACGTGCAATTTACCGTTAAGGGCGGCACATCTTTCCGTGCATATAACATTTTGAAGGATGAATACACCGTCATCGGCACGAAGGTGCATTTTGACAAGGGACAATCGCACGTCCTTTACGTAAGCAATGAAAAGCCTGTGGAAAAGAAGACGTTGAAGGCGGTTACTTTGGGTAAGGAATTTACCGTAGTCGGCGAACCTCAGAATTATATTTTCCTTGATTATATCCGCTATTCCAAGGACGGTAAGACGTACAGCGAGCCTTTGCATCATATGGGTATTTTCGACATTTTGTTGAAGGAAAGATATGCAGGCGAGTTGTATTTGAAATATGAGGTAACGGTGGATGAAATCCCCGAAAACTGCGTATTGCTTGCGGAAGACACCAATACCGTTTGGGTGGAAGTGAACGGGAAGCGCGTGGAAAACTGCGGCACGTCGGAGGTGGAAACGCCACTTTATAAATACGACGTGGCAAGCTTCTTGAAGAAAGGCAAAAACGAAATTGTCGTGATGATGAAATATTTCCAAAGCGAGCAGGTTTACTATGCGTTGTTCGGTGAAAACGTAACGGAAAGCTTGAAAAACTGTCTTGCATACGATTCCGATATCGAAGCGGTTGCGCTTAAGGGCTCGTTTGGCGTATATGGCGAATTTGAACAAGGTAAGGCTGCAAACGTTGTTTTAGGTCAAAATTTCCGCCTTGGCAAACAAACCAAAACGGTTACGGACCTTGTGGAGCAAGGTTATCCCTTCTTCTCGGGCGATATTACCTTGAAGCAAACGATTACCGTGACGGACACCGATTGCGAGCTTGTGATTGACGATAGATTCCAACTGTTAGAGGTAAAAGTCAACGGCGTAGATTTTGGCAGGTGGATGTTCGGTAAGCGTTTGGATATTTCCAAAGCGTTGAAGGTGGGCGAAAACGAAATTGAAATCATACTGACGGTAGGCAATCGTAACCTCTTGGGGCCTTTCCATACCCCCGAACAGGAAAATTTCAGCGTAGGTCCTTACACTTGGGAACGCCCTGGCGCGTGGACGGATGGTAAGAGCGACCGTGTAATTGATAGCTATGCGTTGGTAAAAACTTTAGTATAACGAAGTGGTAATAAAAAACCCGACGGCAGAAACCTGCCGTCGGGTTTAACGTTGATACAGTTTAGAAGAAAGAGGGAATTACAAGCGCGCCGATAACCACTGCGCCAAGGACGATACGATACCAACCGAACACCTTAAAGTCATGCTTTTTCACGAAGTTCATGAGAAACTTAATGGCGAGCATGGACACGATAAACGCCACCGCCGCGCCAATCAACAGATAGCCAAGCTCAGGGCCTGTAAAGCCACCGCTTTCCATAAAGAATTTCAAAAGCTTAATTCCGCTTGCGCCGACCATGACGGGGATTGCAAGGAAGAACGTGAATTCTGCGCCCGCAGGTCTGGATACGCCGATGAGAAGCGCACCGATAATCGTCGCGCCCGAGCGTGACGTACCAGGGATTAAGGACAGAATTTGGAACGCGCCGATAATCAAAGCGTGTTTATAGGTAATACCGTCCGTGGTTTGGATGGGCAATTCCTTATTCTTATTGCGCTGCTCGATTAAAATAAAGGCTACGCCATAGAGAATCAGCATCAAAGAAATGACGAGGGAATTATGTAATTTTGCTTCCAACCAATCGTCGAAAAGAATGCCGATAATCGCTGCGGGGACGCAGGCAACAAGTACCTTTCCCCATAAATTGAGGATACCCATGTCTGCGGTGAGTTTGGTTTTTACCGTTTTCAGCTCAGATTCATTTTCCGCTATGACCTCTTCCTTTTTTAAGGCAAAGGGGAAGAGCTTTTTCCAGAACATCACTACGACCGCAAGAATTGCACCGAGCTGTATAACGACGAGGAACATTTCCTTAAACTCCTCGCGGAGCTTTAAAGGGAAAATTTCATCGACGAGCAGCATATGTCCAGTACTGGAAATAGGAAGCCATTCCGTAATACCTTCCACGATACCAAGTAAAATGACTTTCAGGATTTCTAAAAATTCCATAAAGACCTCTCGTTTATAAGTTCTATAATAAATTATAGCATTAAAAGCAAGAAAAAGTCCATTATTTTACCTAAAAAACGAAAAAAAAGAGGTTTTTCAGGCAATTTTTTTTAGGATAGAGTTGCAAAGGCGAAAAAAGTGTGTTATAATAAATCTAATAACGGATGAAATGCTACCGTTTTTGATACGGGGGGAATGGCAGTTCACTCGAGAAAAAATATCGGAGGGGAACAAAATGGCACAAGGGACTGTAAAATGGTTCAACGCGGAGAAGGGCTACGGCTTTATCGCAAACGATGAGGGCGGCGATGACGTATTCGTACATTTTTCCGCAATCATTGCAGACGGCTACAGAAGATTGAAAGAGGGACAAAAAGTTACGTTTGAAACGGAAGCTGACCCTAAAAATCCCGAAAAGCTTCGCGCTGTAAACGTACAGGCGATTTAATCGCTTGCAGTAGCTGCAAAAGACGAACCGTACTTAGGTGCGGTTTTTTCTTTTTTCATAGCAGGCAGGTATGCGTTGAAATATAAAGCGAATAGGCATGTACGAGATGAAACTGTTTGTTTTTAGACGGAAAATATCCTATGAGGAGTTGACAAACAGACGAAGATATTGTATAATGACAGCAAGAATTTTTCAGTTTCCCAAAGGGAAACCGAAAAGGAGGAAAACGTGTATCCCTATCAAATTGTATTCGGTTTGGGCTTATATGAGATATTTTTGGTCGTGGGCCTCGTTTTAGCGTTGTTCCTCGGCGATTATATGGGGACGAAATGTGGGTTGTCCGTTCCTCTCCAAAAGACTTTGATTTTTGCGACGCTGATAGCGATTCTTGGCGGTTTCTTCGGCGCAATTCTCTTTCAGGCGTTGTATAATTACGGCGCGACAGGTGTTTTTGAAATCAATGCAACGACGGGTATGACCTTCTACGGAGGCTTGATTTTTGGCGTCGGGTTATTCCTTGCCGTTTGGTTTGGGCTTGGGAAAGTGCTTTGTAAATCAAACGAGCCTATGCAAAAATTCGGTGCGATTGGAGATATAGCGGCTTGCATTATCCCCATGGCGCACGGTTTTGGTCGGTTGGGCTGTTTTACGGCAGGGTGTTGTCATGGCAGAGTGACGGATGCTTGGTACGGCGTGCGTATGTACACGGAAAACGGTTGGCAAAGGGTAGTCCCTGTTCAGCTTTTCGAGGCATTGTTTTTATTCGCACTTGCGGCGGTATTGTTTTGGGTGTTTTTCCGTGATTTGAAAAAGGGAAGAAAATTTCCATTATTCCCGATTTATTGTATCGGCTACGGCGTTTGGAGATTCTTGATTGAGTATGCGCGTGCGGATGATCGAGGCGCGACAATTGTTTCCTTTTTAAGCCCGTCACAGCTCATTGCAATCGTATTGTTTTTGGCAGGCATTCTCTATTTTTGTCTTTGGTTTTTCCTGATTTTTAAGAAAAAACCGCAAGAGACGGATTTAAAAGATACAGAAGAATCAACTTTGGAGGAATGATTATGGAAAGAACAGAAGGCATGCAGGCGTTTTTCGATATATTCGGCGCAAAGGCAGAGGATTTATTCACGGCGGCAGGGCGTATTAATGTCATTGGCGAGCACGTAGATTATTGCGGCGGTAAGGTCTTTCCTGCCGCGCTCAATTTACGTTGTAATATCTATGCGCGAAAAACGTGTACGAAAACGGTGCGTATGGCATTTCGCGGTATTGAGGGGATTGTTGAACTCGATGTGAATAAGCTTGATTCTTATAAGGGCTTGAAGCTTGGGAATTACCAAGCAGGCGTAGCCTATTTTTTAAAGGAAGAAGGCGTGGAAATCGTCGGGTGTGATTTGTATTATGATTGCACCGTACCGTTCGGTAGTGGACTGTCCTCCTCTGCGGCAATCGAGGTTGCGACGGCGGTTGCGTTTTCGGAATACGCAGGCGTGCAGTATGATAAGGTGCAGCTTGCGCTTATCTCCCAACGCGCGGAAAATAAGTACGCAGGGGTGAACTGCGGTATTATGGACCAGTTCGCTTCGGCAATGGGGAAAAAAGACCATGCAGTGCTTTTGGATTGCTCTACCTTGGAATACGAATACGTGCCCTTAAAGCTTGGGGATTATTGCTTGGTGGTAGCGAATTGCAATAAACCGCATAATCTTGTGGAAAGCAAGTACAACGTTCGCCGTCAGGAAGTGGAAACGGCGCTGAAGCTCATACAGCAGGTTCTGCCTGTCAAGAGCCTTGCGGAGGTTTCCCCCAAGCAGTTTGCAGAAGTGAAATACCTGCTTTCGGGCGTAGTGGCAAAGCGTGCGGAACACGTCGTTATGGAATGTGATCGCGTCAATAAGGCGGTAGCGGCATTGAAAGCGGGGGATATTGTCGAGCTTGGTCGGCTGTTGAACGAGAGCCATTATAGCTTATGTGATTTGTATGAAGTAACGGGCAAAGAGTTGGATGCGCTGAGCGGCTTTGCGAGAAAGGAGAAGGATTGTCTTGGTTCGCGCATGATCGGCGCAGGTTTTGGCGGTTGTACGATTTCGATTGTTAAACGCTCGGCAGTGGACGGCTTTATCCGTCGAGTCGGGAAGGCGTATCAAGACGCAATCGGCTACAAGGCAAGCTTCTATGAAACCTCGATTGAGGACGGCATTACCGTAGAAAAACTGTAAAAGCAAAACCGCCGACCAAGCAATGGTCGGCGATTTCATTATTTTAAAGCATTTGCAAAACGCAAGGCAAGGTGAAGTAGCTTTTGCGGCGTATTATCCATTGGCCGTAGTGCGGTGTGCAGGAGAAGCTCGTGCAAGATTTGAGAGATATGCTTCGAAGGAATACCCAACCCTGAAACGTCGTTACCGTTGACGGCAAGTTCCTTTAAGGTAAAGGGCACGCCCTCGTCTTTCATGCGCTGGAGAAGTTCTTTCCAACGTGCGCAGGTAGGTGCTATCGACATATCGTCCGTGCAAGCGGAAAAGTCGGCTTGCTTGATAAAAAGCAACTCTTCTAATAGAGTAGAATGCTCTATGAAAAACCGCCGAAGCTTCTTTTCCGAGGTTTGACAGTTAAAGTCGTACATATGCCATTTGACAAGGGCAGGTATGCGTTCAAGCTGTTTATTCGGGGCTTTGAAACGAGTTAAAATCGCCTTTGCAAGACGTTCGCCCTCTTCTGGGTGCGCGTACGAATTGCCGTCGCGGTAATGACAAAACGGTTTGCCTACGTCGTGCAAAAGTGCGGCGAGGCGGAGCGCAGGCGGCGCGTATCGCGCGGCGCGGAGAGAATGCTCTAACACGTCGTATTTATGGAAGTCCGCGCGTTGCGTAAGGTTTCTGCCAAGCGTGAGCTCGGGAAGAATATAATCGAGTACCCTCGTTTCATCGAGGATTTTCAAGCCGCGGTAATGCCCATCAATAACGCCGTATTTTAAATCGGCGGTAAGGAGCGCGTTTAACTCGGTTAAAATGCGCTCGGGGGAAATGTCCTGGATTAAAGCGGCGTTGCGCTTTGCGCCCAAAAGACATTCTTCATCAGGGGAGAAACCAAGCTGCGCGGCTTGTCTTGCCAAGCGCAAAAGCCTAAGCCCGTCCTCACCAAATACCTTTTCTGCGGGGGCGACGGTGGTGAGCCGTTTTTCTTTAATTGCGGAGATACCGTCCAAGGGATCGACGAAAGCGTCGTTCGCGATATCATAATAGACGGCGTTGGCGGTAAAATCACGGCGGCGCGCGTCGAGGGTGATATCCTCGGTGAAATAGATTTCAACGGGTACATGGGTGCCTCGAACGTATCGATCGGAGCGAAAACAGCTAAATTCATAATCTATCCCGTCGGCGTCTTGTAATTTTACCGTACCCGTGTTTTTGAAAACGGATTTTATAGTGCAACTCTGTGCGTTGGCAAGTTCGGTAAATTCTTCGTAGGACATAGGGGAGCAGATATCCCAATCCCGCGGTGTGCTTTTGGGTAAAGTGAGGTCGGAAAGTGCGTCTCGGACTGCTCCGCCGACTACGTAGAGGGGCTTTTTACTGGCATTTGCCAAGCGGATTAAGCCGTCAGGGAGAATTTTTTGTATTTTTTCGCGCATTTTGACCTCCTTTTTAAAAATTTTTTATATTTACAGTATATCAAATTCGAAAATAAATTGCAATTCTTGGCAAAGTGTTATATAATATAATTACCGAAAAAATTTCAAAATTTGGGGAATTTTGTTTCTATCGGTTTATATACAAAAGGTGCGCATGATACACATTATCGTAAATCCCGTTTCGGGAAAGAAAAAAGCAACCAAAAATCTTCGCATTGTCGAACGTATGTTAATGGAGCGCGGTATCGAATACGAGATACATGCAACTTGTGAGGTTCACGATGGCGAGAGTATTGCAAGACGTTTGTCTGAACAGGGCGAAACGGAATTCGTTGTTCTCGGTGGTGACGGAACGCTGCACGAGGTATTGAACGGGCTGGTCGATCCTTCTATTTGCACGCTTGGCTTGATTCCTTCGGGTACGGGTAACGATTTTGCGGGAATGCTCGGTTTGCCCTTGGATGCGGAAAAGGCAATGGCGATCATTTTAAAAGGCCAGCCGCAACCAATTGATTATTTCAAGGTAGGAAATAGACGCTGCATGAACGTTTGTGGGCTCGGTATGGACGTGGACGTGTTAGAGCGTTGTCAGCGCGGTAAAATGAAAGGGAAGCTGAAATATCTTTGGAGCCTTTTGCGTAGCCTATTTGCGTTTAAGGGCTATAAAGTGACGATTGAGAGCGGAGAGCTTTCGACGACGCACGACGT
>JAFUMY010000102.1 GCA_017482415.1 Clostridia bacterium | reverse complement strand
AGCGAATTGTCTTTATATCCCTGCCTAATCGCAAGCTCTATTGCCCTTGCGCAGACACAGTTTTCACGGTAGCTTTCCAGCCAAAGGTCGCTTTCACCCCATTCTTGCGCTTCTCTATCAGACGCCGTATATAAAGGCTTAGGCATTCTCTCCACCCTGCGATGCTGCCCATTTCACAGACAAATGCACAAGTGCTGCCCGTTGCTGTTCGGGGGATAATCCGTTCAGGAAATCATAAAGCGTGATTTTATCATCCGAGCCTTCCACCCTGAGCTTTCCTTTCTTGGGTTTGACACTACAGCTTGTTTGACAGCCGTCGCAGATTTTTTCACGCTTGACAATGACGGACGTTCCGTCTTTCGATTCCCTGAACGACAACACGTAGTCAGGCTGAAGTCCCAAGCTCTTTCTGATTGCATAAGGGATCGTCGTGCGCCCCTTTTGACCTAAAATTCTATAGATTTTTTTCATGTTTTACCTCTTATTTCTTTTTATTTGCGCAACAAGGACAAATGGGGAATTCGTCGTCGAAATCATCGTCGTCAAAATCGTCTTCATCCTCGACCTTTTCAATAAGGATTTTGCCTTCGCTGGCGTTGATGCACAGTCTGTCACCGTCCTCAAAGCCTGCTACCTTCAATGCCTCTACGGGCATCAAAAAAAGTTCCATTTCTTCTTCTAATTTCTTATTTTTTTGCATGTTACTATGCTCTCCTTCAAAATTTTTTCTACGTCTAAATCTTCTTGTTTGTATTCAAACAGCGTCATCTGCAAGGGTTTTGACCTTGCTCTTTCGTATAAATCGTAATTGGCTATCAGCAGTTCCTTGAATTCCTTGCCCGCTTCATAGCGTTGCGCCATACTATGCGTCCTCGAAAAATCGAACATGGAAAAGCCCTCGTACAGCTCCCTGATTTCAGGACAATCGTTATACGACAACAGGAACTTACCTTGAATGTTTTTCAAGGTATCCCGTAATCGCACGTGGTCGTCCCAACCAAAGCCCACTTCGTACATATCTTCCGTTGAGAAATACGGCGGATCTGCATAAAAGAAACTGTCAGGTCTGTCGTAATGCTTAATCAGCGTTTCAAAGTCCTGATTCTCCACCACAACGTTTGCCATTCTATCTTCCAGCTCTTTAATCAGTCCGAATAACTTTCGAATGTCAAACGGTTGCGACGCGAATGATTTGCAACTGCTGGAATAGCTGTATCTAAGGAGTTTCAAGAACATTGCAGCACGTCTTACGTCATAGTCTTGCGTAATGCGCAGGCGCGTTTCTTTTATCTCCTCTGCTTCCAGCGGTGGCAAAGTAAGTTCCGTCATTTGCAGTTCTTCCGACAAATACTCGTCCGTGAATTCTCCGTGCTCAAAAAACTTTTTGATGGCGATAAAATCCTCACGCGAGTTTAGGTTGCAAAATCCGATTTCGCGTATCGTTGCCATCGTACGGTCTTTCATGCAACGGAAAAGGTTGACAAGGTTTCTGTCAAAGTCGTTGTACACTTCGAACGGATGCACTTCGGGCTTACCGAGAAGCACACTTCCCGAACCGCCGAATACGTCAATGAACCTGCCGTATTTTTGGGGAAACACGGCGTACAAAATGTGTAGAATAGAAGATTTATTCCCTACTCTTGACACGGGTGTTTTCATTCTTTTACCTCTCTTTCCGCCGCGCTATCGACCGTCTTAAAAAGAAAAAAGCGGCACCAATCTCCTTTTTAAGAACGATTGATACCGCTTTGGGTTTTACTTTACTTAGTCGTTTTTACTTTTTCTGCTCGCCGTATGCTTAAGCAAGGAACAACACATTACCGTGCCTGCCGTGCATCCACCGATAAGAAAGCCTACAATGAACCACAATGCTACTTCCATACCGTTTACCTCCTTATGTTATTGTTTGAAATCAAAATCAGCGCCGTCCATATCCATATCGCTTTCCTCTGCGGAAGTGATATTTACGTACTCGCCGATGATGTTCAACGCTTCGTCATAACTACCGCTTGCACGGATACGTTCAGACATCTCTTTTGCCTGTTCGCCCATACCATGTTCGCGAAGAGTTCGAGAAGCGATGCCCATAAGATTAAAAATATTGCCGTCCTCGCCGATAAGCGGGCAGTCAGGTTTTTGCGTTGCTCGCTCAAACCCGCCAAGCCTATTATCCACGTAATCGGACAGCCATTTTCCGCTGAAGTTCGAATGCGTCTTAAGCCGCCACATTGCTAACTTGCCGATATCCATCTGCACGTATTCTTCAAACGGGAACAGGATATTCGTTATTCCTTCGTTTTCAAAAACGTATGCATTTTCAAACTTCGTACCGTTTTGCAAAATGCCTTCCTTCGTCAACAAGTCGTTGATTCCGTCCAGCCATTCTTGCGGATCACCTCCGCAGCCTTGCAAAATCAGTCCTTCCTTGCCTTCCATCTTGCGAAGATCTTCCGTGTTGATTTTCTGTATCATTGCGTCATACCTCCCATGCCTTGGTCTTGGTCGTAAAGCTCTTCCAGATTATCATAGTTATAATCGAAATCCCCAAACGTTAATTCTTTGCAGTAAAAACAAGGCTGATTATCTCCCGATAAATCGATATGGTCTGCCCCGTTAAAGTCAAGCGGTTCTTTCATAATGACCGAGCCGCCGTGATTCACCGCAACATTAGGTTCTATCGTTGCGATTTCTTTGCCGACATCTGACTCCCGCAAATGATACACATACATTCCTTGCGGAATATCCGCTTCCGTTAAACGTTCGTTGGTAAACAAGGCAAACTTATCACAAACCTTAATAAGTCCGTACTCTTGGTTTTCCATACTTACATAATTCGTCCCTGCCGCATTTAAGCGCAAACCGATATCTTCCATATCGTACTCCCATATCCGCGCCGCAAACTCCAACGCTTCCTTTCCATCCTGCGGATAAAATCTGTCTTGACATTCGCCGCCGAAGTATTCCCTTCGACCACAGTTTACGCCAAGGTCTTCATCTGCCCATTCATGCGTAAATCGGATATCGGGATATTGCTCGGACAGCTTTTGCAAAATCGGATGCGGTGCTGACCACGCCGTTTGAAACCACAATTTATCCCCGTTGCTGTAATCGGTGTTTTGATCATAACCGCAGGCATTCCACTTCGTTCCCCAGTTATTACAAGCCCACTCGTACCACGTAGGATACCCGTATTGCAGTACGTTGCGATAGGCTTGTCTGCCAAGCTCCCAATCTTCAGGCTTGATGTCTTTCTTATATTTCAAGAAAGCCTGCTCGCTCTTTTCAGGGATATTCAACAGCTCTTCCTTCGTGCGTTTCATACCCAGCTGATAGATCTCCGCAAACAACGAATACGCTTTCAGCCCTTTGTCAGTGGAGCTGCCTGCCACGATATCCAACTCTTTCGGCATAGGGATGATCTTGTTAAAATCTACCGTCCCCGTGCTGTGTTCTTCTTTTCTTACTGCTGATTTCAGCTCGGCGATGCGTTTTTCATCGCCTTCCAGTTCTATAAAGTTCGTTACCCAATTGGGCATAATTCACTCTCCTATTTGTTGTATTTTTCATAATTTTCTTTGATGATTTCTCCTAACGCAGAAACAACAGGTACGCTCACCGCATTCCCTGCCATTTTGTATAGCGGGCCGTCTTTCAGTCCCGTTGCTTCCGCCTTATAAAATTGCTCGTCTGTGAAGCCTTGCAATCGCCAGCATTCTATCGGCATTAACCGTCGTACTTTCCCATAACGCAGTATCCCGTGCCTATCGCAAACCGTTAAAGTAAACATAGGCTCGTTTTTACCTTTTATCCGCCTGCCCCGTTGCCTTACAGTTTCTCTTTCTGGCGTTAAAACCGCCCGTGGTTCGTCTTCAATGAAGATTCCCGAGTGTTCCCCTTTCCTATTGCTAATCCCCGCGTTTTGACGCGCTGTAATGCACCTCGCCTCGTCAGTTAAGTTCGGCGGCGCATTCATATCAATGAAATGATATCCCAGAGCATAGCCGTCTTCCGTTTTGATTTTCACGGGACAGTTTACGTCGTATAAACCTGTTTTTCCGCCAAAACCTCCAACATTGCTAACCAGGGTTATTCCGACTCCATCGGGGCTGTATACTCGACTCCCTGATCTGCCTGGCAGGACTTGTATAGGAGTCTTTGCATTTGTGCCGTGGAAAGAAAATATTTCTGCGGTGCATTTCTCTCTAAGATAACAGATAAGGTACACTCTTTTTCGGGATTGCGGAACTCCAAAATCTTTGCTGTTACACACCTGCCACACGACATCATACCCCAGTT
>JAFUMY010000012.1 GCA_017482415.1 Clostridia bacterium | reverse complement strand
CTTGGTTTATATAAGATGATTAACGCGGAAAAGAGTAGCTTTAACGAAAACTTCACGGTATTCTGCGCAGGTGCATGTATTGTCGGCGGAATTATCACAACGCTGTTTATGAGTATGCAACGGTATTACGTAGAAGGGGTAACAAGCGGTGCAGTAAAGGGCTAAAACGCGTTCAACGAATACCTGCCCCTGCATTTTGCAAATAATGAATAAAGAGGAGGAGGCGCTCGAAACTTATAGTTTCGTGCGCTGCGTTAAAAAACAATGAAAATTAAAAAAGTATTACATGCAGTTTTGGCTGCGGCAATGCTGTTTTCCACGTTTACTTTTTTTGGATGCGATGGAAACAAAGAAAATTCGAGCAGTAACAACGAGTTGAATATCATCGACGATAACTATCGCAACTGGTACGAGGTGTTTGTCCGTTCGTATTACGATTCTAATAACGATGGGATCGGGGATTTGAAAGGCTTGGAACAAAAGCTCGATTATATCTCGGAAATGGGCTTTAACGGTATTTGGCTGATGCCCGTTTGTCAATCGCAAACCTATCATAAATACGACGTCGTGGATTATTATACAATCGATAAGGAATACGGCACGAATGAGGATTTCAAATCTATGATTAATGCCGCACACGAAAAAGGTATCAACGTAATCGTGGACCTTGTGCTCAATCATAGCTCCAGCGCAAACGAGTGGTTTAGGAAAGCAACGACCGCGCTCAAAAACGGAGAGATGAGCGGAGAAAATGCAAAATATATCGAGTATTACAACTTTTCGCAAACGGCGCAGTCGGGGTATAAACCCGTACCGAATACCTCGTATTATTACGAGTGTCGTTTCTCGGATAATATGCCCGATTTGAACCTTGACAGCACCCAGGTACGCGATGAAATTGAAAATATCGTGGAATTTTGGCTGAACGATATGGACGTGGACGGTTTCCGTTTGGATGCTTGCACGAGTTTTTATACGGGAAACGTCAAGAAAAACGTAGAGTTTTTATCCTTTATCAACGATACGGTAGATTCCATTAAAGAAGACGCGTATATCGTTGGCGAGGTATGGGAAGGAACGGATGCGCAAATCCGCGCTTACTATGAGAGCGGTATTGACAGTTGCTTTACCTTCACGACTTCTCAAGGGGACGGGAAAATTCGCAGTACCTTCTCGTCTTTGCGCTCTAAACCTGGCGATTATTACGTGGATATGCTGTTGGACTATCAAAAGGTCTACGACGTCGGCAGTATGGCGCCCTTCCTTTGTAATCACGATACTGCGCGCGCAGGTAAATTTTTGGTGGGGGATACGGTGAAGATGGCGGCAGGCTTGCTGTCTATGATGAACGGCAACGTGTTTGTGTACTATGGTGATGAAATCGGTATGACGAACGCAAACGACGAAATCGATCCCACGAAACGTATAGCAATGTATTGGCAGGACGGGGTTTATCACGGTTGGACGTATATGCCGCCTGAAGGCATTAAAGTGGATAAAAACTCCTACATTTATCCCAGCGTAGCCGAGCAGCAGGCGGATGCAGGTTCTATCCTCAATTATTATAAGCAAGCTATGAAGATTCGCAATAAACATCCTGAAATCGCCAGAGGTGTGGTGGAAAAACTTACGTCGTCCGATGGGTATATTGCGGCGATGCAGAAAACGTATGAAGGGAAATCGGTGGTTATTATCCTGAACCTTTCCGATTATGAAGAAAAGACGGTGGATGTTTCCGTATACGGGGAAAACTTGAAGCTTTGCGATACGCTCAACGTTTATGGGCAAAGCGCGATAAACGGCTCGACGCTGACTATGCAGCCTTATTCGATTGCGGTATTGAGATAAGGATTGATTTCAATTAAGTTTTAAAAAAAGGCATTAATTATTTGCATTACTATGAAGAATAAAAACCATCCAAGATATTTTTGATGGAAAATGAATGGGGAAAAGATTAGTTGATAACCACTGAAAGTCTTTGAAATAAAGGGGTTCAGTGGTTTGCTAATAGGTTTCGAGTCTCGTATGGTTATGAATAATATTCCTTGGGACAGTGGTGGGACAAGGCTTGGAATCCCTTTAAAATAAAGGGATTGAGAGTGGTTGATACGCTTCGAATCCACCTCTGTATGAATATGGAAGATTTAAAAATACAAAAGAATACTTTTGATAAGGAGAAATAAAATTGCGATGGAAGAAAGACCGCGTGGAGCTGCTCGTGCAAAGCAGTAATCATTGGCTGATGGGAATGCAACGAAGTGAATAAAAGAAACACCTATGGAGTAATGTTGAATAAATATGGATGAAGGTAAATGGTTGTATTGTCCTAAATGCAATGAAAAAACAAGAGTAAAAGTGTATGAACAGACAAAAATGGATAATTTCCCTTTATTTTGTCCTTGGTGCAAAACTGAAACTATTGTAAAGGTTGAAAATTATACGATAGTGGTTATTGAGAACGATAGTGTAAAATATTTTGTGTAAAGACTCTCTAAGAAAAAGACAAGAGAGTTAAAACCTTGTATAATGTTAAGTAGTAGAATTTCCTAGCGAAGCTTCGTTGGAGTGGTTTATATACAGGCTTGTGTTGGAATACAACCGAGAAAGCGATGAACGCATACACAAAGTTTTTTTGTTGGCTCAACTCAATTATCTGTTTTATTTAACTAAAACTTCAAAACATCTATAAGGTGTTTACAGAAATCTTGACATTACCTCTTTTTTAGTGCTATAATGGACGAAAATAAAAAAGACACACGAGGGGAATTTATGTTTTTATACGAAACCCATTGTCATACGAAATCCGTCAGCGCATGCGCCTCTTTAACAACGGAAGAGCTTGTGGAAGTGTATCTTGCAAACGGCTATTCGGGCGTATTTATTACCGACCATTTTTTGAATGGAAATACCACCCTGCATAGACTTCTTCCCGACGCCGATTACCGTGAGAAAATTACGGCGTTTTGCGCAAGCTATGAAGAGGTTAAGAGGGTAGCAGGCACGCGTTTACAAGTATTTTTTGGGTTTGAATACTCCTATGAAGGAACGGATATTTTGGTGTACGGTTGGGACGAAAGCAAACTTAAAAAAATGGAAAAAATTCTCTCGATGAGCATGCGCGAATTTTGCGAATTTTGCCGTGAGAACGGTGCGCTTGCCATACAAGCGCACCCATTCCGCGAAGCTGGTTACATCGACCATATCCGTTTGTTTACCCAAGCGGAAGGCATCGAAACGTACAATTCTGCACGCGACGAGCGGTGTAACCGCTTGGCAGATTTCTTCGCCGAAGAGTACGGGAAAATCAAAATCGGCGGTTCGGATATGCACGCCTCGCACATGGAAAATTTATCGGGAATGGCGTTTGATACTCCACTTCACGATGAACAAGATTTTATCGAAAGACTGCGGGCAGGCGAAGGCAAAATCATTCGACAAAAAAATTGCTATAAAACTGAATAATAAAAATGCTTTTGCGAACGTGCGCAAAAGCATTTTTTTCCATATTTTAAACGAAAAAATGCTGCCAAGCTCACATCGAAACGTTTGTTGGAGTGGTTTATATACAGGCTCGTGTTGGAATATAATCGAGGAAGCGATGAACGCACACACAAAGTTTTTTTATTGTCTCAACTTAATTATCTGTTTTATTTAACTATAGGCCAAAATATTTACAAGGTGTTTACACAAAATTCTTGACATTACCTTGAGAACGGTCAAAAATGACAAACATACTTTTATTTCGACAAAAGTTTCACGCA
Organism: Clostridia bacterium; assembly: GCA_017482415.1. Lineage (GTDB taxonomy): Bacteria > Bacillota > Clostridia > Christensenellales > Borkfalkiaceae > Scatosoma. The sequence continues at coordinate 23,116 of JAFUMY010000012.1, read as the reverse complement.
TAACGCATTGAATGTCGAAAAATTCAATGATATAATTTAGGCATAAGAAATTATGCCGGACGCGAGACGCGGTGCATGGATTTATGATTCATGTAGCCGCGTCTTTTCGTTTGTCGAAAATAGTCAAAAAATAAGACAAAAATGAACAATTCTACTTTGGGTTGTTGGTGGGTTGTAATCGCTAAAATCCTTGAAAATAAAGGGATTCCGCGTTTCTCTTTTAGGTTCGAATCCCTCTTCCTGCGCCACACAACAAGGGACACCCAACGAGGGTGTCCCTTGTTGTGTAAAGAGAAAGGGAGTTGCACATTTGCAACTCCCTTTTAAAACCCATCAGCTGTGCTGGTGGCAAATAGCTTTAGCTTCAAGCCTACCATTTGCTATACAAAAAAAGCTCCTCTGTGCTAAACTGTCTGTAAGGCTCTTCGGTCTTTAAGTCAGTAAATCGGTCGAAAAAAAGCGACGACACTTTAACCTTAAGCGCCGCAGGCGCGCTCGCAAAAGTCAAGGTGTCGTTTTATGCTCGTATATGATAAATTATTGCTTGGTTATGGGGGATATCTAATTAAAATAGATTTTTAATTTTAATCAGCAAGCCATTTGTTGAGATTTTCTTTGACAAAAGCATCGTCGTTGAGATGGGGATACGCTTTGTAAATTCTATCGATTTCTTCAAGCTGACCTTCAGACATTTTTTCATCGGGGTTCAGGCACCAAGTTCCCTTAAAAATACCTTGGCGGCGCAATACCTCGTGCAGACCTGCAATACAGCCCTTGAACCCGTTTGCTGTGTCGAAAAATACCGCGTTTGTGTCGGTAACTTCGTTTGCAAGAGTCATCATTTCGTATGGGATAGAATCCATTCCCCGTACCGCTTTACACTTTTCAAACAGCTCTACCGCTTTCTTCGTCCAAACCGACCAATGCCCAAGCAGACCACCGACAAAACTCTTTTCGTAAGTCTTGCCGTTTACGGTGAACTTATAGCTGGAAATCAGGTCGAGGACGATATTATCATCGTTGCCTGTATAGAGTGTAATTTCATCGGCGCGTTTAGAAAGCGCTGCGGCGCGTACGACGTCGAGAGAATAATATCGATTGAACGGTGCGGCTTTGATGGCTACTACATTGTTGATGTCACAAATTCTTTCCCAGTAATTGTAACTGAAAACTCTGCCGCCTACTGCCGTTTGCAGGTAAAAAGCAATTACGGGTATCACGGTTGCAACGGCTTTGGTGCGTTCTACCATCTCGTCTTCGGAAAGGTGGTTGAGTCCGCCGGGAGAAAGAAGCACAGCGTCGTAACCGAGGCTTTTGGCGAGTTCCGCTTCTTGAACGGCTTGTTCTTTCGGTCCGCATGCGCCTGCTACCATAACGATGGTTTCGCCTGTTTTTTCTTCGAATTTTGTTGCTTCTTCCTTGGCGACTTTCAAGACTTTTTCTAGTAAATTATGTTTAGGGTCGCGGATTTTGAACTGCGTGGTATGCACAGCCACGGCAAGACCGCCGACGCCTGCATCGAGGTAATAGCGAACAACCGCACGTTGACGCTTTTCATCGAATTGTCGATTCTCGTCAAGGGCAAGGGGATTTGCGGGGATTACTGTACCTTCGTGAAGCTTTTGAAGGGCTTTTTCGTGTCTAGTCATTAGTAGTTACCTTTCCTTTCTTCAAAGTGGGTGGGCTTATTCAAAGTTCTTCCGCCGTCTAAAATATATTCCGCTTGCCATCTAATCAAAGTTTCAGCGCAAACGTCGGGATAGCCGAAGATTTCCATAGCGCGCGATGAGTCGTTCAGATATGCGGTATCGCCTTCTTTCCCTTCAAAAATAGGTTCCTTGTTTAAGTATTTCCCAAGTTTCTCCGATACTTTTTTTATGGAAACAGTTTCAGGGCCGGTAACGTTCATAATGGTCATAGGCGAAGTGGCGTGCAGTAAACCGCGTATCGCAATTTCATTTGCCGCCCCCTGCCAAATAAAGTTGAATACAGGGGTGGAAAGGGAAATGGGCTCGCCGTCAAGAATTTTCTTTGCACAGTCAAAAAGAACGCCATAACGAAGATCAACCGCGAAATTGAGGCGGTAAATAAACACATTTGTACCGTATTGCTTAGAAGCGTATTCAAAGGCGCGCTCTCTGGCAAGTACGCTCATAGGATATTCGCCATTAGGCGCAACCTTATCGTCTTCTGTACACCCGCCGCAAGCAAGGGGAACCAAAGGATAAATATTCCCCGAAGAGAATACAACGATGTTGGATTTTCTAAATTTATAAGCTACAAAGGCGGGCAAGGTAGAGTTCATTGCCCAAGTTAAGTATTCGCTGCCGCCATCCGTGCCGAATTTTCTTCCAGCCATGAAAATCACGTTTTCCACTTCAGGCAAAGCATTCAAGCTGTCTTGATTTAAAAGATCTGCGCTGATGGTTTCAATTTCATGTTTGTGCAGTAAATCTAATGCAGCTTGGTCGCTAAATCTTGAAACTGCAATAACTTTTTTGTCGATACCTGCTTGTTTGATTGCGTTTTTGGCGAGTATACAAAGGGTGGGGCCCATTTTTCCGCCCGAGCCAAGCACCATAATATCGCCTTTTATTTTCGCGATATCGGCAACAAGTTTATTGGATGGGGTTGTCAACAATGTGTTAAGTTTTTCTTCCGTCCACATAATTTGCCTCCTTTTTAAAAGTTGAGATATTCTTCTTTGGTCATGAGTGGGGTAAAATTGTTTTTGATGCGCAACGCTTCTTTTGCTTCATCGAAAAGAAGGTCTATCACGGTCATGGCTATTGTTTTTGATGCGTCGAGATAGGCAAATTCTTTGTCAAATACTCCAAATTCCAAAGCATGTAAATTTCCAGTATAACCGCCCATGGTAGGTTGTATTACGGGGATAAGATGACTGAGGTCACCGATATCCGTCGAGCCGACCATATCCACCCCATGGTGGATTTTTACTTCGCAGGGCAATGCGTTTAAGTTATCTTCAAAAAGTTGTGAAAGTTCATTAGATTGTACAAGGGGAAGATACCCTTTGTAATTTTTGATATTACATTTTGCGCCGATGGCATAGGACGCACCTTCAATTGCGCGGTCAACTTTGTTTGCTGCGTCGCGTATTGCAGGGAAGTTTGCTCCGCGGACATAGGTTTCCATGGTAACTATGGATGGAACGATATTGACCAATTCACCGCCGTTGGTAATAATGGGATGAACGCGGATTTTATCTTCATCGCGGAAGGTTTCCCGTTGCGCATGGATACACATCATAGCAGACATTGCTGCATTGAGTGCGTTGATACCTTCATGCGGTGCACCGCCCGCGTGAGAGGCTTTGCCGAGAAAATCTATCGATTTGGCAACAAAGCCCAAAGAGCTACCGCCGATAAACGCTTCTCTATGGGGGGTAGAACCCTGCGCATGCACCATCATCGCCATATCAACGTCGTCGAATTCGCCAAGGCGAATCAATTCCTGCTTTCCGCCAAAAAACTGGATGTCGCCTCGTTCAAGTAATTTTTCCCGAAATCCAATTTCTACATATTCTTCCGCAGGTGTTGCGAAAAAACATACGTCGCCGTCGAGATAGGATGCAATTTTAGACAATCCCATAGCCGCTCCCAGCATGACCGCAATTTGTATATTATGCCCGCAGGCGTGTGCCGCGCCATTCGTGGGGTCGGCTTCTGGGTGTGTGGGGGAGATGACTGCGTCAAGCTCACCGATAACAGCAACCCGCGCAAGGGATTTTCTGCCTGCAAGATTGCCTTTCACGCCTGTCACTGCAAGCCCTGTTTTATATAAAATTCCAAGCTTTTCAAATTCCTCAGCGACAAGGTTTGCCGTGTAAAATTCACGATAACCCATTTCAGGCTTTTTTAATATTTTCTCGCCAATGGCGTAAATATCATCGGCGCGAGTATCGATAATTTCACAGACTTTCGCTTTTAATTCTGACTTTGTCATACGTGCCCACCTTACAATATTGTAAAAGTAACTATTTTGTTATTTTTAGTTTCAAAATTAAGTACCCCTTAAATGAGGTACTTGGTAATAATATCGGTGATAAATTCCGCTCTGGAACGGACTTCTTCTTCGCTGGTTATATCGCGACCAAGAACGGAAGTCATCGTGTGTTGGTTGGAGAAGTGCGAGAAACAGAAATTCATTAGTGAGACGGAAACATGGTATATGTCAACATCGCTTCTAAAAATCCCCATTTCCTTGCCTTTTACAAGTTGTTTTTTTATGTATTCCATGCTGGGTGATTTTAGCCTTGCCAATTCACCTTCAGGGATAGACATACCTTTATTCAAGTTTTCCCACATCAACATGCGGACAAAGTTGGGATTATTTTTTAAGTATTCAAAGGAAATCTCGATAATATTTTTGATGGCATCAAGGGGAGATAGGTCATCGACCATGAATTGTCTTTCGCATTGGGCAAGCTTTTCGTATACACGAAGCAGAACCTTGGTGTACAGATTTTCTTTACTGTCAAAGTGTGCGTAAATCATACGCTTATTCATGCCCGATGCAGCGGCAATTGAGTCGACTCGCGCACCGTAAAATCCTTTTTCGGAAAATTCTTCTTCCGCAGCTGCTAAAATACGTTCTCTTGTCAGCTCGGATTTTTCACTTTGCTTTAATCCCATGTGCTTCACCATATTTGTGTAATTATAGTTATTTTAACATATCTTGGAAGCTTTGTCAAGACTTTTTTGGGAATATATATATTGTTTTTTCAAGAGACCGATGGGGATATTTTGTTTGGTAAAATATTTTTTCTTTTTTTGAAAAATCTATTGCAATTTGCTGAAATATGTGCTATAATGCAAATAGTAACTAAACGGTTAATTTTATTTTAGCATATCGTTGGGAGCGTTGTCAAGGGGTTTAGGAAATTGCGTGATAAAATATTTTTTTCTTTTTTTGAAAAATCTATTGCAATTTGCTGAAATATGTGCTATAATGCAAATAGTAACTAAACGGTTAATTTTATTTTAGCATATCGTTGGAAGCGTTGTCAAGGGGTTTAGGGAATTCCGTAATAAAATATTTTTTCTTTTTCAAAAAATCTATTGCTTTTTGCCAAAATGCGTGGTATGATATAAATAGTAACTAAATGGTTCCAAAATAAAAATTAAGGATATCCAGATGATAAAAATTGCCATTGTAGGAACGGGCGCAATTGCGACTGCGCATATAAGAGCTATATCTAAGTTGCCGCAATGTGAACTTGTTGCGTTGTGCGATTTGAATGAGGCAAGGGTGAAGGAACTCTCCGAAGGGCTTGGTGTACCGTACTTTCTTAATTATAAGGATATTCCAACCGCGGTGGAGGTGGATGCTGTTATTTTAAATCTGCCGCACGGCTTGCATGTATCGGCTTCCGTATTCTTTTTGGAAACAGGGGTACACGTTTTGGTTGAAAAACCGATGGCAAATACGGTGGAAGAGTGTGATACCATGATTGCTACGGCAGAGAAAACTGGGAAAAAGCTTGCCGTCGCTCACGTGCAACGCTTCTTTGGCGTAAATAGAGAGGTGAAAAAAATCATTGACAGCGGTGTACTTGGACGGCTTTGTATGTATACCGAACAGCGAAGCATCAATTATTTCCTGCCTACCCGTCCCGCTTGGTTTACCAATAAGAAAATGTCGGGCGGCGGTATCGTGATAAATTATGGCGCGCACGCTTTTGATAGACTATTTTATACAACAGGCGCGAGCTCCGCGACCATCTGTGCGAATTGTGCAAATTATGCAAACGAACGCGAGGTGGAGGGGCACGCGCAAATTCTTGCTACCCTCGACAATGGCGTATCTGCATCGATTACTTTTTCTGGATATAGTACTGTCGTATATGACATATATTATTACTTTACGGGCGGCGCGCTTCATTTGAACGGCACGGATTCGATAGAAATGAAGAAAGAGGGTGAAGCCGAGTGGACGGCGATAAAACCCGAATGCAACGAAGATGAGTTTGTGTTGGAAATCGAGGAATTTTGTAAATACATACAGGGTGATTTCTCAGAAATTCCCGATGCGGCGTATGGCCGTTCCATTATCCATGCGATTGAAAATGTTTATAAGAGTTGAGCCTATACACAAGGAAAGGCGAAAGCAGTTTTTCTAAATTGTCCATGTACAAATCTATATTTGCTATGGCGCTGAAAATAGAATAATGGTATAATGCAAATATCAATCATTATAATGGGGTTTTAAATAAAATGTCCAGTTTATTTAAAGATTTTATAAAATACGGCGATTTTGACGTGAAGAATAGAGAGTATGTGATTACTCGCCCCGACACTCCCAGCCCTTGGATCAATTATCTTGGTTTTGGGGCTTTTGGTAGTTTTATATCCAATAACGGGGGTGGTTTGTTGTTTGATGGCGACCCAGGGAAAAGGAGAGTCACGCGATATCGTTATAACTCCTTACCCGTGGATAGACAAGGTAGATATATCTATGTGAAGGATATGGACACTGGGGAATATTTTACCCCCACGTACCAGCCCGTGGCAAAGCATTGTGATTTTTATGAATGTAGACATGGGCTTTCCTATACTACAATTAAGGGGAAATATTTGGGCTTGGAAACGGAGTTGACCGTTTATATTCCCATTGATAAAAATTATGAAGTGTGGAGTTGCAAAATAAAAAACGTATCGGGGAAACAACGAAATTTGAAGCTGTTTCCCTATATTGAATTTTCCCACCACGACGCCATGATTGACAATATGATGGAGTGGCCGAGATATTTCATGACTTGCACCCATGAAAACAAGGTTATCGTTTTCGATTCTGCGCCCGAACTGAATAATTGCCCGCCGTTGTTTGCTTTTATCAGCACAACGCTGGAAACGGACGGTTTTGATTGTCATCGCGACGGCTTTATCGGACTTCGAAGAAGTGAAGAAAATCCCATTGCTGTGGAAAATGGTATTTGCTCAAATACGGAAATTAACGCGGACCATGCCTGCGGGGCTTTTTCTTGTCCTTTGAGTCTTGCGGACGGCGAAGAAAAACATTTCTTGGTGGCTGTGGGCGCATCTCGCAGACAAGATACGATTGCTGAAATGCTGAAAGAGGCGTTAGACCTTGACAATGTTGAAAAGGATTTGACCGCTATTAAGAATAAATGGGATGCGTTGCTTGGTTCTTGCCAGATAAATACTCCCGACGAAGACGTCAACAAGATGGTGAATATTTGGCATGCATATCAGTGCCACACTACCTTTAATTGGTCGCGTTTTGTTTCTTTCTATGAAAGAGGCTCGGATAGGGGCTGGGGTTTTAGAGATAGCATGCAGGACGTAATGGGTATTATGCACGCTATGCCCGGAAAAGCAAAGGAACGCATCAAAACCTTGTTGAAAATTCAGTGTTCGAATGGCAACGCGCGGACGGTATTATACCCTGGCACGGGTGAAGCAAAAGGGGGCGGGCGTTCGGACGATCATCTTTGGTCGGTGTATTCCGTATGCGCTTACATAAGAGAAACGGGGGATTATGCTTTCCTTGACGAAATCGTCCCATATGAGGATGGTGGGGAAGGTACGGTGCTCGACCATTTGATTCGAGGATTAGAATTTACCAAAAACAACACGGGCGTACACGATATTCCGTTATTCCTTGCAAACGATTGGAACGACAGTTTGGCTGCAATCGGTAAGGGCGGAAAGGCGGAAAGCACGTTCGTCTTCTTCCAAGCGGCAACGGCAGCGTATCAACTGAAAGAATTGCTTGACCATATCGGCAAAGACAGCGCGTACGTGAGCGAATATTACGATTGGTGTAAAAAGAATTATAAACAGCTTTGGGATGGGAAATGGTTTATCCGTGCGTTTACCGATGAGGGTGAACAGTACGGAACGGACGAGGATGAATGGAATAAAATCTTCCTCAATCCACAATCGTGGGCGGTGCTTTCGCATTTGCCTACGGCAGAAGAAGCGAACAGTGCGTTTGATAGCGTAAACGAGTATCTTATGTGTGAACTTGGGTATATTTCGCATTATCCTGCTTCTGCGGGTTATGACCGTCCGAATAAAAAGTTTTTCCCTTTACATAGCGGTATTAAAGAAAACGGCGGGGTGTTCTGCCATGCAAGTACGTGGGCGGTGATTGCACAGGCGATGTTAAAGCGAAACAACGACGCATTTAACGCCTACAAGGCGACTCTGCCTTGTCGAAGAAATGAAATTTCGCAAACTACGCTCATTGAACCGTACGTATATGCGTCGGCCATGCTGGGGCCTTCCCATGAAAGATATGGTGCAGGGTCGAACTCTTGGCTGACAGGTACGGCTTCGTGGATGTATTATGCGGTGACGCAGTATATCCTTGGTTTCCGCGTGGATTACGATGGAATATGCATTGACCCTTGTATTCCTGATACCTGGGACGGGTTTGAAATGACAAGACTTTACAGGGGTAAGGTATGTCACGTTACGGTAAAGGGCAATCGTGGCAAATTCCGTCGATTGACGGTAAACGGTGAACGAGTAGAAGGAAATTTCATTCCTTATTCCTTGATTGAAAACGCGGATAGCGTAGAAATTGTTGCGGAATTTACGGCATAAAAGGAGATTGAATTATGGAAAATAAAGTATTTACGGTTGCAATTATTGGTGCTGGTTCGCGTGGGGCGGATATTTATGGTAGATTGTTGATGCAGTTGCCTGAAAAGTTCAAAATCGTGGCGTTGTGCGATCCCAGACAGCATCGGTTAGATTCTTTTGGGGCGGAATTCGGCGTTAACGAAAGCGAACGTTATACCGATGAAAATACATTTTTTGAAAAGAAACGCGCTGACGTATTGGTAATTGCGACGTTGGATTGTGACCACGTACGTCAATGCTTAAAGGCGTTTGAACTTGGCTATGACGTATTGTTGGAAAAGCCGATTACCGAGCATAAGGAAGAATGTGAACAACTGCTTGCGGCACAAAAAAAATACGGTAGAAAAGCATTCGTTTGTCACGTACTTCGCTATGCGCCTGCTTTCGTTAAGGCGGGAGAATTGTTGGATAGCGGCGCGATTGGCCGTTTGGTATCCATTAGCACGGTGGAAAATATCACGTATTGGCATTATGCCCACAGTTATGTTCGCGGGAATTGGCGCAATAGAAAGATTGCTGCACCCATCATTTTGGCGAAATGTTCGCACGATTTGGACCTGTTGCAACACTATGCAAAATCCAAATGTAAAACAGTATCTTCTGTGGGGGATTTGACCTATTTTACCGCTGAAAATGCGCCTGCGAATTCGGCAGAACGCTGCTCGGATTGTCAGTTTATGGAAACCTGTCCGTACAGCGCAAAGCGCGTGTACGTGGAACGTTGGCACGCGCAAAATTGCCCGATGGATATTTGGCCTTATAACATTATCAATACTGCGCCTACTACAGAAGAAAAGCTTTACGAGGCAATAAAAAACGGCCCTTACGGCCGTTGTGTATATCATTGTGATAATGACGTTCCCGATCATCAAATCGTAACAATGACGTTCGAAAATGGTGTGAAGGCAACGCTTAACATGATGACCTTTGCCAAGGAAGCAGGCAGAAGAATGAACTTCTACGGCACGCTCGGTGAAATTATCCTTGACGAAGCGGAAGGGATTGTTGAAATGCGTATCTTCGGCGGTGAAAACGTAACCTATCCGATTGGCGAATTAATCAAGGAAACAAGTGGCTACGGTCACGGCGGTGGGGATTTCGTACTTATCAATGAATTGTACGATATTTTGATGGGCCGAGCTACGAAAGGCACTTCGTTGGAAGAATCCATTGAAAGCCATTTGATGGGCATCTGCGCAGAAGAATCTCGCTTGAACGACGGCAAACTCATATACGTACATAAATAATTTACGGGGAAGAAATTTTATTGTTTTCCAATATGGTCAATTTGTATTCCTTGGGGGCAACTCCCGTTATCTTTTTGAAATATCTGGAAAAATAAAGCGGGTCGGAAAAACCGCACATTTCCGCAATTTCTTTTATGCTGTAATTACTATCGTTGTTATTGCGCCTGAGGAGCAACTGTTTTGCACAGTCAATACGCTTTTCCATCAAATACGTCAAAGGGGACATACCGTGTTCCTTTATGAAAATTTTTCGGACGTATTCCTTAGAATAAGGAATAGAAGCATATACGCTATCCAAAGAAAAATCGCAGTCGGTATAATTGTTGATGATTGCTTCTTGAATGGTTTGAGAGATTTTTGAAATCGGCGGCGCATTGATTAAGAAATCAAGGCAAGCTACGATAGAGTGCGTCAAAGATAGAAGCAATTCGCTCTGCTGAGAGGAAAGGTGAAAATATTTATAGGCAAGCTCCATAAGCGTATATAAATCTTTGGAATAACCGCCGGCTTGTATCAAGATAGGGCGATTAACGTTCGGGTTCCAAGATTCAAGCGTTAAATGAATATTTTTAAAGCCGCTCGAAGAACTGTTAAAATGGTATAAGTTGGGGGGGATACAGACAATTTGCCCTTTTTGGTAGGGAAGGTTTTCCCCTGTTTCAAAGGTGAAAACGCCCTTGCCTTCCGTCACGTAGATAATTTCCCAAAACAAATGCTTGTGCTGTTTAACAGTAAAAGTCTTCAAATGTTTCTCAATATAATTTACGATTGCCATAAATTCGTCCCCATTTTATTTGCCGTTTAGTTGAAAAAATTATAGCACAGATACGCCGTTTCGTCAATACCAATTTTTGATTTTTTTCTAAATTGTCCATAAAAAAATCTATTTTAGCTATGGTGATAGAAAAAATAGTGATGATATAATTATGATAAGCTATTATGGCGTGCTATTTTTCTTATAAGGAACGGATAGGCAAAATGAACAGTGAGTATAATTTTCAAATAGGCGCAAGAATACATGATTTATTGCAAGATTGCCACGCAGATCTTTCGGAGGCGCTTGTTGCTTCAACGGTGGATTGTGTACAGCTTACGTTGCCGAAATTTGTGCGATGGAGCGAATCACCGCAAAATTACTCAATGAAAAAAATCCAAAAAATACAAGCCGACTTTGAAAAAGCGAATGTAGATATCAGTGTCTTAAGTTGTTACATAAATCCGCTTGCGGAGAACGTAAAAAAGGAACAAGACACTTTTTGTCGTTTTATCGATTATGCGGCGGCTATGGGTGTAAAAATCGTTGGGACGGAAACGGGCAGCGTGGTTAGCGACTTACGAGATTATAAATGTAATCATACGGAAGAGAATTTTTTGAAGCTGATTGAAAGTTTGCGCCCGATGGTTGCGTATGCCTTTGAACGTGGTGTAACAGTGGGAATTGAAAGCGTAGCGTATTATCCCGTTCACGATGAAAAAACGTTTGCACGCTTAAAAAATGCGTTTCCCGAAGGCTCGATTTGTTGCATTTTTGACCCGACGAATCTTTTACATATCGGTAATTATCAGAACCAAAGAGAAATCTTTGAAAATTTTGTACGCGTGCACGCAGGTGATATACGCGTAGTGCATTTGAAGGATTTTGCCGTGGTAAACGGTTGGTTGGAAGAACATCCCTTGTTTGAAGGGGAATTGGACGTTGGATTCGTGATTGCATTGTTAAAAAAATATCAAGTCTCCGCAGATTTGATTGTGGAAAATGCAAAAGGCATAGAAAATTATAAACACATAAGAAATCAATTAGAAACCATTATTGGAGGGTTAAAGTAATGGAAGTAAGACAGGCAAGCAATGCTAAGGACGTAAAACTCTATACGACGGAAAGACTGAGAGAAGAATTCCATATCGCAGGTCTTTTCACGGCGGATAACGTGAAAATGGTGTATAGCCATATCGACCGTATTATTACGGCGGGTTTCATGCCCGTTCGCAAAACATTGAAATTGGAAGCGGGCAAAGAGCTTGCGGCGGATTATTTCCTGCAAAGACGTGAAATGGGCTGTATCAATATCGGCGGTAAGGGGATTATCACGGTAGACGGCACGGAATACGAAATGAATCCCCGTGACGGGATGTATATCGGTATGGGGAATAAGGAAATCACGTTTAGAAGCTGTGATGAAACCGCTCCTTCAAAATTCTACGTTAGTTCCTGTCCTGCACATACCGCCTATCCTACGGTAAAAATTGATATCACGAAAGCGAAGAAAGTGCCTTGCGGAAGTGTGGAAGAATGCAACAAGCGCGTTATCAATCAATACATACATCCCGAAGTGATGAAGAGCTGTCAGCTTGCAATGGGCTTGACGCAGCTTGAAATAGGTTCTAACTGGAATACGATGCCTAGCCATACGCACGATAGAAGAATGGAAGTGTATCTCTATCTCGATATGGGTGAAAACGACGCGGTATTCCATATGATGGGCGAGCCCACGCAAACCAGGCATATTATTATGCACAACGAAGAAGCGGTGATTTCACCGTCGTGGTCTATTCACTCTGGCGTAGGTACGAAGAACTATTCGTTCATTTGGGCAATGTGCGGTGAAAACCAAGAGTTTACCGATATGGACCATATCGCCACCAAAGATTTGTTATAAGGAGTACGAACCATGGAAAATATGTTTTCTTTGAAAGGGAAAGTAGCGCTCGTGACGGGCGCAAGCTACGGCATCGGTTTTGCGATTGCAAAGGCTTTTGCAAAGGCGGGTGCGACGATTGTTTTTAACGACATCAAGCAAGAGCTTGTGGATAAGGGCTTGGCGGCTTACGAAGCCGAAGGTATCAAAGCGCACGGGTATGTATGCGACGTAACGGACGAGAATGCGGTCAACGCTTTTGTGTCTACCGTAGAAAAGGAAATCGGCGTGATTGATATCCTTGTCAATAATGCAGGCATTATTAAGCGTATTCCAATGCATGAAATGACTGCGGCAGAATTTAGACAGGTAATTGACGTGGATTTGAACGCTCCGTTTATCTGTGCAAAAGCGGTGATTCCGTCCATGATTAAAAAGGGCGGCGGTAAAATCATCAATATTTGTTCGATGATGAGTGAGCTTGGCCGCGAAACGGTTTCCGCTTATGCGGCGGCAAAGGGCGGACTTAAAATGCTCACGAGAAATATTGCAAGCGAATACGGCGAATACAACATTCAATGCAACGGCATTGGACCTGGGTACATAGCAACGCCGCAGACTGCACCGCTTAGAGAAAGACAGGCTGACGGTTCTCGTCATCCCTTTGATAGCTTTATTATTGCGAAGACGCCCGCGGCAAGATGGGGCAATCCCGAAGATTTGGCGGGTCCTGCGGTATTCCTTGCAAGTGAAGCGTCTAACTTCGTCAACGGTCACGTTTTATACGTAGACGGCGGCATCTTGGCTTATATCGGAAAACAGCCCTAATCAATTTTGAAATATAATAAGTAAAAATATCACAGGAGAAAAAAATGAGTGAACTTGTGAATGTAAAAATGGAGTCAGAGAGAAAGGATAATGCTCAAAGTCCAAAAAGCAAAAAGTTGAGTGGTAAAAATAGTTTTAAGAAGAATATCCCGTTCTATTTAATTCTAGTGCCTGCGGTGATTACTGTTTTTATGATGCAATATCTGCCGATGTTCGGTTTGGTGATTGCTTTTAAGGACTACAACGTAAGAGGGGGGATTTTTGGCAGCCCTTGGGCGGAAATGAACGGGTTTGCAAATTTCGTGCATATCTTCAAAACGCCTGCGTTTTTGGACGCTGTTTGGAATACGCTTTGGCTGAACGTATTATCTTTGCTGTTTAGCTTCCCGGCTCCGATTATTCTTGCGCTTTTAATCAACGAAGTCGGTCATACGGGCTTTAAGCGTACAGTACAGACCATTAGTTATCTCCCGCATTTCCTTTCGATTGCGGCGGTGACTACCATGGTCAATCAGCTTCTTGGCAACTATGGTTTGTTGAATGCCGTACTACAAGCTGTTGGCATTGAACCGACGTTTTTATTGGAAAAGGAATCTGCTTTTGTTCCTACCTACGTTATTACGGAAATCTGGCAAACCGTCGGCTGGGGTACAATCGTATATCTTGCAACCATCACGGGTATCAATTCAGATTTGTATGAAGCGGCGGAAATTGATGGTGCAAACCGTTTTCAGCAGGTGTTGAATATAACGTTTCCTTCCATTTTACCGACGACTATGATTCTTTTGATTATGAAAATGGGAACATTGTTCGGGTCTTCGTTCGAAATGGTGTATGGTTTACAAAATCCCGTAGCGTGGACCAAAGACGTTATCGCAACCGCCATTTATAAGTATGGTATCGGACAAGGCGAATACGAAGTATCGACAGCACTTGGGTTAATGCAAGGCGTGATAGCGTTTAGTTTGACGTTTATCGCAAACACCATATCCAAGAAAGTGTCCAACGTATCTATGTGGTAAGGAGAAAACAATGATGGAAAAGATTAAAAAGAAAAAAAGGGTTGGGAAGCTTTCTCTTGCCAGAAAAATTTTCATCGCTTGCAATACGGCATTTCTATTGCTGTGCTCCTTCGCCTTCCTTGCGCCTTATATCAATATTTTGGCGAAATCTTTCAACTCGGCAAGGGATACGATGCTAGGCGGCGTGACCTTTTTCCCGAGAGTCTTTACTTTGGATAACTACGACATTGTTTTGAAAGACCCCAATATTGGACACAGTGCATTGATTTCCGTGTTGCGAGTTGTTTCAGGTTCGCTGTTTAGTTTATTTTTGCAATATTCGGTAGCCTACGTATTGCTTAGAAAAGGCTTGCCGTTCCGTGGGGTAATCGTCATGTTCGTTACGATTCCTATGTTTATTAGCGGCGGTTTGATTTCCGAATATATCATTTACGCAAAGTTGAATTTGTATAATAGTTTCTTTATTTACATTTTACCTATGTCGTTCAGCTTTTACAACATGGTCATTATAAGAACGTATTTGCAGGGGATTCCTGAATCTTTGATGGAATCGGCAAGATTGGACGGCGCAGGAGAATTTACCATTTTGTGGCGAATTATGTTGCCGTTGTCCATGCCTATCGTCGCGACTATTTTGTTGTGGTGCGCGGTAGCGCATTGGAACGATTGGGCAAGAACGCTGTACTTTGTAGATAATCCCGACTTGTATACGCTCCAATACAGATTGATGCTTGCACAAAAAGAAGCAGAGTCGTTGCAAGAAATGATTCAAAATGCGATGGAAACCGGACGCCCGCTGGGTACGATCGATTCGGATATTTCGGGCGAATCCGTGCAAGCGGCGCAAACGATTATTACGACTATTCCAATCGTCTTGACATATCCTTTTTTCCAAAGATATTTTGTGTCGGGCGTTACGATGGGTAGCGTAAAAGAATAAATAGAGAAAAAAATAAGGAGATAAATAAGATGAAAAAAATTTTTACAAGAACATTATGTGTTGCCATGTGTGCCGCGTTTGCAGTTTCGATTGCTAGCTGCAACAAAGAAACTCCTTCTGATGTGGTAGATGACAAGTATCAATGGTTGGATGAAAGCCTTACAGATACGACGCAGCTGTCCGATTATGCAGGACAAAATAAGATTGAACTCACCGCATGGAGTGTTTCCGAATTGTTGTCGGGTAAAAAATCCAGCGATGACGTTGTGTCGAAGGAAATTGAGCGTGTGACAGGGGTTTCCTTCAAAGAGAACGGTATCGTGGATAATAAGGATTCCACCGCAGAGGAGCGTTATAATCAACTCAGTATGACAGGGCTTCCCGACATTGCTTATGGTAGGGGATGGATTGATCCCGATGCGCTTTGGGATTTGACCGACCTTGTAGACAAATATTGCCCTACGATTAAGGCGCGTATGCCTGAATCGGTATGGAAAGCTACGCAGGTAACGGGCGGTAAATCTGGCAAAGTATATGGTATTCCTTATGCGCTCGGTAACGTTGGCCTTTCTGAAATTGATACTGAAGCTGACCCGCAAAAGACGGTTATGTTTGAATATAACCACGAACCTTATCCTTATATCATGGTTCGTGATGACGTTTTGAAAGCGGCTTACCCCGAAGCAAAAACGCAGGCGGAAATTGAAGCACTGTATGAAACGCAAGGGTATTTTACGGAAGAAGATTTGTTTGACGTAGAAATTACGTCGGCGCAGCAGTTCAGAACGGAGTTCTTACCTAAAATTCAAAACGTACTGAACACGGCGAAGAATTCTGACGGTACCTATCGTTATACGATGAAGGGCGGCAGAAAGGTAAAAGCAATGCTGGTAACTGGCGGTCAAGACGCCGACACGTGGGATTTCATGGGCGTTACCATTCCTAAGTTGCTTGGCGCAACGGGTACGCACTACAATACGCACTTCACTTATTGGGATAAACAAACGCAGAAAATCGAGTTGATGTTGACCCAAGATTTCTATAAAGATGAAGTATACGAATGGGCAAAGCTTATTAACGATGGAACAATCGTATCCAAAGAAGGTATGACCACGGTACATTCGACCATTCAAAGCGAATACAACAGTGGCTACTATGCAATCGGCTATCTTTCCAACAGCTATCCTCAGGGTATGCAATGTCAATATACCAGTGAAAACGGTCAGACGGAAACGGTACAATATAGAAAAGTATATATGAAGATTCCTGTGGGCGACCATTTTGAATTTATGTCGTCTGGTGCGCCTATTCCTCACAGCGTTATGTTCTTTAAGGACAGCGTAAGGGAAAGCGATCTTCCTCAGCTTCTTCGTTGGTTGGATTATCAGTGTTCTCGTTTGGGGGATAAGCTGTATGCGTGGGGACCTTCGTCGGCTGGACTTTTCAATGAAGATGAAAACGGCGTGAGAACCTACAAAGATGAAGAATTGGCAAACCAAATGGTTTACAGCACGGCAACGATGGGTAGCTTGGTACAAAAATACAACCTTTCCAATGCTTCGTTGCCTTCTGCGCAACCTGTATTCCCGTTCTGTGTATATGGTACCAGTACCGCGCATCCTAAGGCTTCGTACGATTTGAGCAAAGTGGACGGCTTGATCAACTCTTTCTTCTCGTCTGCAACCGTTTGCAAGGATATGAAACCGATTGGTATCGCGAAGAAGTCTTCGTTGCACGAATGGACGGATTCTGACTTAGAAGGTATCGAAAATATTTGGGGTAAGCGCGCAGGGATTGAAGCGGATTTGAAACAAATCTTGTTGGCGGGCAGCTCGAGGTCGGCATTTGACGCCGCTTATGCGAAGTTGGAAACGACGTTGCAACAATCGGGTTGGACAAACGCTTATTTCAATGGTACGTATACCAATAAATTCTTGGAACTTAATCAGGATTATTTGCATTTATTCTATCAGTAAAAATTTGTTCGACGGGGGAAACCCCGTCGAGGCAATCGCTTATCTTGCTAAATGAAAAGGAGAAAGTGAATGAGAACGAACATAATAAGCAAAATAAAGAAAATCGGCATCGTTGCATTAGCTGGTTTGGCGGCACTATTTATAGGGCTTGGCTTTATGGCGATGGAAAGAGGTGTCGCAAAAGCGGATGATACTGGTGAAGCCCACTTTTTGTATCGCGATGATAAAACGAGGGGTAGCTGGTATCCTGGTACGGCAACCTCGGAGGAAACTGCTAAGGACCGTGTATACGGCACGGACGGTTATTTTATACCGTATATGGAGCTTGTTCACGATAATATTAGACAATCGCCCGGTCAGCCTGTAACGGATTTAGAGTTAATCAACGATTATACCGAGCAATCTACGGTACACAGTATCGTTTTACCTTCTTGGGTAGACTCTATTGACGGGGATATTAAATCTACGAGAGATACGCCGCACGGGTATTGGCTGTACCACTCAAATCCAGAGGCCGATACGCAATCCTGTATATTGCGCGGACCTGACGACGTCTATTATAGGGGTAGAAACAGTGCATCTGAGCCCAATAACGAGCGTGTCGTTTGCGGTCAGCTTTCGATGTCGTACATTGAATATACTTTTAATGTAAATGATGACAACTGGCACACCGTTGCCGTTTATATGCAGACAATGTATTACGATTACGTCAAAATTCCCAGTCAAAGTATGACCATTACCCTTTCGGACGCATATGGCAATGAAACGGAAAGGTTATACGATGAAGGGTATGACAATGGTACTTGGTATGTTTTTGCGGTGAAGGGTTCGTTTAAATTCCGTGTTGACAGCGGCAGCGGTTCGACTAGATTGGGTGTGGGCGGATTTTTCTTTGACAGCGAATATAAAGACGAAAATATCGGTGTTAGCAATTTAACCGTTGAGCGTGAAGGGGTAAAGACCATTAACCTTGCGTGGGAAAGAGCTTCGGATAATACGCTTTCGATGGTTTACCGTAGACTGAAAGGTGACAGGGATTGGACGCATTTGTCCACCGTGAATGGCGTAACGTACACGGATGATACCACAGAACCTGCTTGTACCTACGAATATATGGTATTGCCTGCTACAAAACGCACAATTGCAGGTACGACGTCTGGCGCGTATAACGTATTTGCGCCCGATACAGGGTTGACTTGTGAAATTGCGACAGCGCCTTATGACTTGACGAGAATTACGTTTGAGCGGGAAAGCTACGTGGTTCCTTACGGGGCAGATTTAGAGCCGAAGGTGACCGTACAAAGACAAATCAACGGTACCTACGAACCTTATCCGAATGTAGAAATAAAATTCACGCTTTCGGGCGGTAACTCACAATATTTCGTCGGCTCTACATCCAAGCCGAATATGAATTTGAATCTTGCTACGGTCATAACGGATGAAAAAGGGGAAGCTAGCTTCACTTATCGTCAGCCTTATGCGGGGGAATACGTAATCGTTGCAAGTTTGGATGCAATTGCCGACCCTACCATTCCCGATTACGGCTCTGCCGCAAGCACGGGGACTACGGTATTTACGCAATTAGAAAAGGAAGATGAAAAAACACCGAGAATCGAAACGATTTCGGACGCAATAAAACCTGGTGACAGTGTCACAATTACAGGTAACAGCTTAATTCCAAACAGCGATTTGCGCGTCGCTTATGCGCCGAGTATGGATGGAAACGTAAAGGCTTTTGATGAAAACAACGAGCCTTATAACTGTAAGTATCTTTCCTTAGAGGATATGATTGTCACAGACAGCACCTATGAAACGGGGCTTTCGTTTATCTTCCCTGAAAAAGAAAGCGCAGGTACGTACGACGTATGGGTAAAGACAACGTTCGGTTGGAGCAACGGTATTACCTTAAATGCGGCAAGGCCTTTGTATATCAATCAAGACGGCGCTTATGCAGGTATTACGATAGAGTTAGTTGGCAGAAACTTCTTCGTGTCTGATTTCGGTGTAGGCACGCGCGAAGACGCCGCATCGAGAATCCGTGTGAAATTGGTGCGTATCGGCAACATTTACGGTAAAGACGACGGTGTTGCAGAAACAAAAATTTTGAAAGTAAAGACAGGTGTTCGCGTGGAAGCCGAAAAGGCTGTAAACGGAAGGAATATCGATTGGACAAATCCGTATAAGCTTTCGTTTGAAGTTCCACAGGTAGACAACTACGGTGTATTTGATATCTATGTAGCGGCGGACGGCGTTTGCTATAAACCCTTAGAACAGCCGCAGACCTTGACGATTTATCCCAAGAAAGCGCAAGCGTGGGATGAAACGGTGTTTGGGAAGATTGCGGGCAATACGCACGTAGGCAACGACCCTCTGGATTTAGGATTCTATTGGGCGCAGGACTTAAATTATACAAACGTGGCAACGGTTGTGCCAAATGAAGCGCCTGGAAAAGATTGGACGAGTAATCCAGTTTTGAAAACGACGGACGGTAAAACGCTTATCGAAGCAATGAAAGCGCTTTCTAAGGCTGGCGGCGGGGTTCTGTATTTCCCTGAAGGCGACTACTATCTTCCTGAAAGGAATGAGATACCGTATAACAATATTATATGGGTAGGCGCAGGCGCGGATAAAACGAATCTTTATTGCGTGACGAAAAACGGCGATGGGGTTTGGATTAAATCGTTAAAGAGCAACGTTGGAGTTGCCCGTATGCATTTGGAGTTGTATGAGCACAGTGGTGGGAATCCCGACACGATGATCTCGTTGAGTGAAAATTCTTCCGTCGGCTCGTACGTCGACCCGAATCTTAGAACAGTGAATAAATTTATCACCGACTGTACGATGAAATTCAGTACGGTAGCTCCTATTAGAAAACGCGCCTTGATTTCTATGGGCGGTAAGGCTTATTTCCTTATGCAGAATATTGTCTATGACGGTGGTAATAACCCCTTGTACAATACGTATTGTGGGTATTACGCTACGATGCGCAATCTTGTGGCGCTCAATATTTCGGGCGACAATCCCATCGCACCGTCGCTGCATGCAACGTATGCGTTTGTAGAAAACATATATCTTGATATGTGTAGACATGGACACGCGCTTTCGATGAGAAACTGCGGGTACGTTGGGGACTCGTTTGTAACGGGCGTAGGGCTTGGCGACAGCACCAACGACGGTGAAATGGTTTGTTTCGAACCGCCCGGAGGATATTTTGGAACGGGTAGAATTCTTTCCGCAACGGATAGAACGTTTACCATGGCGATCCACGGCGGGTCTATGGTGACTGAAGAGACCTACTACAAGTTTAACGGTTTTGCTCTCTATATTACGGACGGCAAAGGTATGGGCCAGCTTCGTTATTTTGAAAAAGTTCCCGTAAATATGTACGGCAACGAATATCGTTTGGTGGACGGCGAAGAGGATTGGGATATTTTACCTGACAGTACCAGCACCTTCACGATCATTTCGCCGATGGAAGGCGCGACGGTGTATCGCTTTGAAGGGGACGACAGTAAGAAAGGTATTTTCTTATATTCGATTATGTTCGATTCCGTCGTTGCGGAATGCCGCCTTGAAAACACGGAAGGTATCCACGTTTCCGCAACGGACTTGAATAACTCGGGACGTTTCTGCCCGAATATCGGCGTCCGCATTGAAAACAACGTTTTGAAGGGTATCAGTGCCTTGTCTGGCAAAGGCGGTATCATGATACGCTCCGAAAGATCTGCGGCGTTGGAGTCTTGGGGGGTACAAATCATGAACGTTTCCATACGCGGGAACGTCTTGGTGGGAGTAAACAGCAACGTTCCTGATAAATATTTCCCGAATGCATCGGAATCCCCGAAGCAGCATGGTATCGTTGTGGTGACGGGGTCTACTGCGTCAAACCAGACGGCAGGCGACGTACGTTATATCACCATTGAAGGTAATTCGGTGGATGATGGCGAATATGGGATTTATGCGGAAAACCGTTTGACGGGTTTGGTGATTCGAAACAACACCGTCGGCAAGCTGGAAGTTCCTGATAAAATCACCTACTTTGTACCTGAACAGATGTACGCAGCGGCGATACATAAGCTGTACGCAAATGGAACCATAAGCAACCTTAGCGGTGAGTACGTGTTTGGCCGTGAATTGCCTACGCTTGCCGATACGGAAACCGACGTGTTCTTGGGTTGGTCTTTGACGGAAGAATACGATTCCAACGCAGGTGTTACGATGTTGGCACAAGGTGTCAATTCTACGCTGTACGCCGTATACGGTAAGCAGGTTGTGTTTGATCTAAACTATCAAAAAGACGGTGTTGATGCGGGTGCTTTCAACATTATCAAAGTGGTAACAGGAGCTACGGTTACCGAAGAAATGACTGCTTACGGGAATCCATTTAGGGTTGGCTATAAGTTTGAAGGTTGGTATATCGACGAAGACTGCACGACGAAGTTTGATTCGTCTATGGCAATCAACGAAAATAAAACCGTGTATGCAAAGTGGTCTTCTACTGTGCCTGAAACACCGACGGACAGCAGCTCCGTCATAGAAGACGGCGGATGCAAAGGCTGCAATAAAGGTTGTAGCGGTGTTGTAATCGATGGCAGTATGGCAGCGATTATCGCAGCTTGCGGCGGCTTCTTGCTTTTGAAAAAGAAGAAAGAAAACAAGTAAAAGGAGAAACATATGCGAACAAAAACGAAAAAGGGCTTGGTTATGCTGTTTGCGCCTTTGATGCTAGCGTTTGCCTTTGGAGGCTTAGCGACGCAGAGTCAGGATACGGTCACGGCAGAAACCAACGAACAAGCTCCGATTTTGTGGGGAATTAGCGATGCGGTGAAACCGAACGAAACGGTCACGCTGACAGGCTATAATCTTTATGCGGACGATTTATTGGTGGCTTACGCACCTTGGGATGGGAACGCTCCTGGAGCTTTTGACGAGGGAGCGGCACCGAGTGGATGCCGTTTCTTCGAAAAAGAAGAATTGTCGGCAATCGATGAAGAAAACGGCTCTGGTTTATCTTTGATTTTACCGCAAAGCTTATCATGCGGAAAATATGATTTCTGGGTAAGAGCCAACGGGGAATGGAGTAACGGCTTGACGCTGAATGCCGTCCGTCCTTTGTACATCAACCAAGAAGGTTCTTACGCAGGTCTTCCCATCGAGATTGTGGGCAGAAATTTCTTTGTTAGCGAATACGGCGTTGAAACGAACGATGATATAGCAAATATCACGGTGAAACTTGTACGTGTCGCTGATTTGGACGGCAACACAGTTGCGAATTCGGATAGCTACGTGGTGTCCATTGAAGACGGTGTTCGCTATACCGCCGAAGAATCGGTGACAGGGGAGGCAATTGCAGAAAGCAATCCTTATAAAATCACCTTTGAAACGCCTGCCGTAACAAACTATGGTACGTACGAAGTATACGTTTCGACAGACGGTGTGGATTACAGAGGCTTGGAAGAACCGCAACAGCTTGTGATTTATGAAAAGAAAGCGCAAGCTTGGGATGAAACGGTATTTGGTCCAATTGCGGGGAATACGCATATCGGTAACGACCCTCTGGATTTGCAGGTCTATTGGGCACAGGATATAAACTATAGCAACGTTATAGTGATGTCTAAGTTTAAGCTGATGACGTTATCAACGCAAATAGCGAATTTGTCGAATAATGGTGGCGGCGTACTGTATTTCCCCGAAGGTGAATATAACTTGTCAGGGACAAACGCTTTTAAGGATAACGTAATTTGGGTAGGCGCAGGCACGGACAAAACAAAGATTTATTATAATGGGACGGAAGGCGGCGGTTCTTGGCTGAAGGCTGACAACGTAAGCAATAT
>JAFUMY010000101.1 GCA_017482415.1 Clostridia bacterium | reverse complement strand
TTGTATTCCAAAGTGGATTTCGCATTCTTCATGGAAGATGGCGGCGGTTTGGGTACAATTACCTTAAACGGTGTGGACGTTACGCCGAAGAATACGGACGGCAACAGAAATAGATTGTTTAGTGTTATCACGGACGATACGGGTACATATGCAGTATTGCGTGAAGTAAACAGCGCGACGGCGGATATTGCGCGTATCGAGCTTCCTGCAAACGTAATCAACGGCAGCGAAGGTCTTACGTTTGATTGCGAACTGACAGGTTACGTGCGTGTTTTCATCAGTGAATTCCACGTGACCAAGTATACGTTTGATTATAAGGCAGAAATGGCTTCTATCCTTGCGCAGCTTCCCGAGAATGCGGACGAGTTTACGGGTAACAGTGACGAAGTTGCGTTGGTGAATGCATACAGCGAAGCAGAACAGTATATGACTGAATATGAAGCGGCGAACTACGTTAGACCTGCGGTGATTGTTGCGGCAAAAGACGTTGCGCTTTGTCAGGCGGTAATCAATGCGGCTGATGCAGGGGAGCAAATTGCGGCAATCGAAGCGTATCAGCAGTATTCCAATTCGCTTTCCGCAGAAGACAAGGCAAGCGAATGGCATCAAGCAAACGTTGCGGCAATCAATACAATTATTGATGAAAAATACGTTGAAAAATCGCAGGTGCTTATTCTTGAAAATGACCCGACCGTAGACACCTCTAACGGCGCGGCAGATAGCGGCGAACGTATCCAAACGGGCTGGGGTGGTCACCATACCGAGTATAATACGTCGTATGAAACGTACGTACATATGATGCAGTTCAGCTCTGGTAACTACGACGGTATCGTTACGCTTCCTAAACTTAACTACAATGCAAGCGGAGAAACCTACTTTGGCTTGTTTGCCATTACGGGCGGCAACGGTAAGATTACGATTGGCGGTCAATCCTTCTCGTTTGATAGTTCGAAAGGTCATTCTTTCAAGGTAATGATTAAAGACGGTATATTGACGATGACGGACGACAGTAAAACGAACGTTGACGGTGGCGCGACGGTGATTACGACGACGCTTTCGGCGAACGTATTGAACGGCACGGCAGGGCTTGCAATCGACTTCCAGTTCGACGCTTGGTCGCAGGCGGAAATCACCGAAATGCATACGACAACGCTTCCCGACACAACGCCGAAAGCGTTCGTGGAAAACTTGAACGATCCTACGATTGCGGGTGCTCACGACGCAGGCAACAATCACGATGGGGCAACGGGTTATCATACCACTTATAATACAACGTATGAAACCTTCCATATGGCGCAATTCAAGGCGGACCCTCACGACGGTACGATGACTTTGAAAGCATGTAACTATGCGGCGCTTGAAGAAGCATACTTTGGCTTGTTTGCCATTACTGCTGGCAACGGTACGATTACTATCGGCGGTCAATCCTTCTCGTTTGATAGTTCGAAAGAGCATTACTTCAAGGTAATGATTAAAGACGGCGTATTGACGATGACGGACGACAGTCAAGACGGCAGAGACGGCGGCGCGGCTATCTTTACGGTCACGCTTTCCGAAGACGTATTGAACGGTACGGCAGGGCTTGTTATCGACTTCCAGTTCGACGCTTGGTCGCAGGTGGAAATCACCGAAATGCATGCTCTTAAAGTATTTAGCAAAGTAAACTAAATCAGCTTTTTAGAAGCTATTTTTCAAAAACCAACTGACACTATAGGGAAAGGGGTATTGCGGAATACCCGTAATACCTCTCCCGTATTGTGGGTAACATCAAAATATTGAGAAAAGAGAATTCTATGAAAAAGAAATATATTCTTACGCTTATTGCATTATGTATGACGGTGTGCGCGTTTGGCGCAACGGCTTGTAAAGGCTCGGAAGAGTCTATCAGCTCTTCTCAAAGTGAGAGCAGTGAAGAAGTATCGCTTCCTTCGCTTACGTTTACTGAAAGAAAGATAGAGATGCTCATTGGCGAAACAAGACAGCTTTCCTTTGCCGATTTAGAAGACGGTGAAACCGTGACGTATACGACGAATGACGCAAGTGTTGTTTCCGTTTCGGAAAATGGCGTCGTAGAGGGAAAGGGGGTTGGCACAGCAGTCGTAAAAGCAATAAGCAGCACGGGCCGTTCAGGTCTTATCGAAGTTGTGGTGTACGACCCTGAAACCTATCCGACTCCGTACTTATCCTTAAAACAAGACAACGTTGCTTTGTTTGTGGGGGATAAGTTTGCGGTGACCTATACGTATACTTATTTAGGGGAAGCGATTGACGGCACGTTGGAAATGACCAGCGATAACACTTCTATTGTAACGGTAGAGAATGGGATGATTCGCGCGGTTGGCGTGGGCACGGCGAACGTTTTGGTGAAAGTCAATTCTTCTCACGGCGAAGCTGCAAAAAACGTCAAGGTGAACGTTACGGAAAAGCAAGCGGAGTTTTATCCTTCTTTTGAAGGGAAAGACGTGTACGTAGGAAATCCCCTTGCTTTGGTGATGTACGTCAATGAAAACGGAGCAGTAAAGACGGTGGACAACGCAACGTTTACGGTTGCAGACACTGATATCGCTACGGTAGAGGACGGAACGTTAATACCTATTACGGGTGGCGATACAACCATCACTTGTGCGTTCGAATACGGTGGGAAAAGCTATGAAAAGGAATTGCCCATTCATATTTACGGTACGCATACTTGTACGTTTGCGTATGCAGACGGCAGCGTGGATTATACCGTAGATGCTTTATACGGCGATATTGTTCCGCTTATTCTTGAGAACCCCAAAAATAATCCCGAATATAATAAGGAAATTAAACGTTGGTACGTCAATGGTAAGGCAGTGGAAGAAGAATATTTCGTGATGCCTGACGAGGACGTAGAGGTTTCCGTGCGCTTTATCAATGAAACGGAAGATAATTTTGAAAAGAGTTTCACGAACGGTTATCTGTTGAACAACCTTGCGGCGAAAATTCAATATATTGAAGAACCGTTGACGGACGGAAAAGGCAACGTGTCCGATTTTGGCGGATATATGAAGTTTTCTACCAACAGCTACGGTTCGTTGATTTACCAGTTTGACGAAGCGGTAAAGGTAAACGAATATGCAACGATTCGTATTCGGTTGTACGTTACGGAAGATTCGCCGTTATTGTATTTTGGTATTCCCAGTGAAGAAAAGTGGCCTGAGGATTCCTCTTCGCCTGAATATGAAGCAAAGAAAGGGGATAAGAAATACGAAGCCAGCGCCAGTGGGCATTCTTCGGGCGACGTACCTTGTATCCAACTTCATGCGAGGGAATGGACGGTTTTGGAAATGCCCCTCAGTGCCTTTGCCAACGTTGGGGAAGAACTTAGCGGCATTTCGATGGCTGCCGCATCTATTGCGATAGACGGCGCATATGATAGAGGCGGTGAGTTTTTCATCGATTATATCTCACTGAATTACGGGTATTTCGCTACGGATGTTGGATACCAAGATAATTATTACTATGACGCCATTGTAGCGGAAGAAAACGGAAGCGAAGCGCAGGCTACGGCAATTGGGGAATATTATCGTTGGGCTCTTACGTTGAGCGAAGAGAAGAGAAACTCTGAAACGCATCAGGCGAACGTTGCGGCCATAAAGGCGTTAATGGAAGAATATTTTACGCAAACGCGTAAAAATCTTAACGAGCCTGTCGTTACGGATGCGCATGACGCAGGCAATAACCACAACGGCGCAACGGGCTATCATAACGCTTATAAAACGACGTATGAAACCTTCCACGTGGTGCAATTCAGCAATGCTTCGAATGATGGTAAGATTGCGTTAGATAAGATGAAGTATGACGCTTGTCAAGAAACATATTTCGGTTTGTTTGCAATTACGGCAGGCAACGGCGCAATCACAATCGGCGGTCAGACGTTCTCGTTTGACAGCTCGAAGGAACATTTCTTCAAAGTTCTCATTCAAGACGGTGTATTGACGTTGACGGATGATAGCCAAGAGAATAATGACGGCGGTGCGACGGTGCTTACCGTAGCACTTTCGAAGGACGTTCTTAGCGGAATGGAAAACTTGGTAATCGATTGTCAGTTTGATGCATGGTCACAAGTGGAAATCACGGAAAGGTACAGCAGGGAATGCCTTGTAACGGCTGTGCTGAAAAATATCCCTACGGTCAACGGCGGGGCTTATAGAGGCGACCAAAACTTGGTAGGAATGGGTAACGTCCACATCGCTTACAAGACGGCGTATAACAATTTCTATATGACGCAATTCGCTACGGCTCCTTACATGGGTACGTTTACGTTCAATAAGGTAAATTATAACGCATGTACGGAAGTTTCCTTTGGGCTTTATGCGATTTCGGCGGGGAATGGTGTGATTACGATTGGAGATAAATCCTTCTCGTTCGATAGTTCGAAAGAGCATTACTTTAAGCTCGTTATTACGAACGGTATTTTGATGCTGACGGATGACAGTAAAACGAATACTGACGGTGGGGCAACGGTAATTAAATTAGAGCTTTCCGAGGATATTTTGAATGGAACGGAAGCTTTGGTAATCAACTTCCAGTTTACAGGCTGGTCGCAGGCTGAAAATACGGATATGTATTACAAGCTTGCAATAGAGGATATCATTTAAACTTGTGTTTATGGGGAAGCTCTGCTTCCCCATAATGACATATAAGTAGGAGAAGGCAATAATCAGATAAAAAGTATTTGCTTTTTGTGCAAGACAATGTATAATAAAGCAAATGAAAAAGGTGAAAGGTATGCGTGAACAAGTACAAGAATTTTTCCCTGATGGGACTTTAATAGATAATTGGTTTTATCAAACGGACATTCCTACCTTGGAAAGCTTGGGGGAGCCGTACGTCATCACAGACTACGGTGTTTTCGACGACGGAAAAATTTATACGAAGCTGCTGCAAAAACTCATTGATTTAATTGCGAGAGAGGGCGGCGGTGTGTTGGTCGTCCCGAGCGGAACGTATTATACGGGCGCACTGTTTTTTAAGCAGGGCGTACATCTTTACGTGTCGGAAAACGGTATCCTTAAAGGCAGCGACGATATTTCCGATTATCCCGTTTGTAAAACGCGTATCGAGGGGGAAACCTGCAATTATTACCCTGCTTTGATTAACGCGGACGGCGTAGACGGTTTCGTTATGTGCGGAAAGGGGACGATTGACGGCAATGGCTTGCGTTCTTGGAAAGCCTTTTGGCAGCGTCGTGTGTGGAACCCTGCGTGCACAAACAAGGATGAACAGCGTCCGCGCCTCGTGTATATATCCAACAGTGCAAACGTTTTCATCGCAAATTTGCGCTTGCAGAACTCGCATTTTTGGACAAATCATATTTATAAATGCAATCACGTAAAATTTATCGGCTGTTATATTTATGCGCCAAAATCGCCCGTTCCTGCGCCCAGTACGGACGCAATCGATATAGACGTTTGCACGGACGTTTTGGTGAAAGACTGCTATATGGAAGTAAATGACGATGCGGTGGCGTTAAAGGGCGGAAAAGGTCCTTGGGCGGATGAAAACCCCGACAATGGCGCAAACGAGAGAGTATTGATAGAGGACTGTCGTTACGGTTTTTGTCACAGCGGTTTAACGTGCGGTTCGGAATCGATTCACAATAAAAACATTCTTGTTCGTCGGATTTTTGTGGAGAACATTGCACAGATGATGCATTTCAAATTGCGTCCAGATACTCCGCAACGGTATGAATATATCACCGTAGAAGATATAAAAGGGAGTATTTTGGGTAGCTTTATCAATATTAGTCCTTGGACGCAGTTTTTTGATTTGAAAGGGCGGACGGACAAGCCTATGTCCACGGTGGATAATATAGCAATCAAGGATTGCGATTGCTCTTGCTATCAATTCTTTAACGTATGTTCAAGCAAGGAGTATCAATTATACAGATTTACTCTAAAAAATTTAAGTATGCAGGTAGTTGACCGAGAGAACGGCTACGATGCGGTGCAAGGTGTTTCTTTGGAAAATGTGGCGATAAAATAAGGAACTTATAGGGAGTAATAATATGGAAAAATTTAATCTTAACGGACAATGGAAAATCACTAGCAATACCTATGACGTAGTTGGGGAAGTACCTGGCTCTGTTTATTCGGCATTGCTTGCAAACGGTAAAATAGAAGACCCCTTTTACCGCGGTAACGAAAAAAATGCCTTGGCAATTATGGACGAGGATTTTACTTTCACGAAAGAGTTTGAATACGTGAAAAAGTCGGACAGTATTTTGCTCGTATGCGAGGGGTTAGACACTCTTTGCGATTTATATATCAACGGAAAATTCTTGGCGCATACTGACAATATGCATAGGGCTTATTATTTTGAAGTTGCGCCTTATTTGGTAGACGGAAAAAACGAAATCAAGGCGGTTTTTTCCTCTGCGGACGCTTATATCAAGGCAAAGCGCGCGGAAAAGGAGCTTGCAGATGGGTCGGGTGCGACCTTGGTTGGGTTTAGCCATTTAAGAAAAGCCTTTTATATGCATGGTTGGGATTGGGGTCCAATCATGCCCGACGCAGGCATTTGGAAAGATATCTATCTCATTGACGGTACACTCCCTCGTATTACGGACGTGCGGATTTTGCAAAGACATGACGAGGGGAGGGTTTTTGTTTCTGTAAAAGCGGAAACGAGCATTCCTGCGGATGTAACGATTAAGGTGATTGCCCCCAACGGTTTGACGGCGAAGGTCGAAAACGGTGGGGAAATCGAGATTGAAAATCCTGAGTTATGGTGGCCGAACGGTTATGGGAAGCAGCCGTTGTATCGCGTTGTAACCGAATGCTTTTTCGATGGAAAGATTGTAGATACGAACGAGAAAAAAATCGGTTTGAGAACGCTTATTGTCAGTCGTGAAAAGGATGAATGGGGAGAAGAATTTTGCTATAAAATCAACGGTATTAAAATTTTTGCGATGGGCGCGGATTATATTCCCGAAGACAATATTTTAAGCAGAATAAACCGCGATAGAACGAAGAAACTGTTGGAAGATTGTATTTTTGCCAACTTCAATTCCATTCGTGTTTGGGGTGGCGGTTTTTATCCACATGATTATTTCTTCGAGCTGTGCGATGAACTCGGTATTATCGTATTTATGGATTTAATGTTCGCTTGTTCGGCAATGCCGATGACGCAGGAGTTTTACGATAACGTAAAGGTGGAAATCGTCCAAAACGTAAGAAGATTCCGCCATCATGCTTGTATCGGTGTAATTTCTGGCAACAATGAAATTGAAGAACAAGCGGCGATTGAAAATTGGTGGACGGAAGAAGAAAGAGCAGGGTATTTGGAATTATTTGAGGGGATTATTCCCGAAATCATGCAGGCAGAATGCCCTGAAATTTCCTTTGTCACGTCGTCGCCTTCTTCACACGGCGGCTTTGTTGAGCCGAGTAGTGAAAATGTGGGGGATACCCATTATTGGCAGGTATGGCACGGAAATCTCCCGTTTACCGAATACAGAAATCATTTCTTTAGATTTTTGAGTGAGTTCGGCTTCCAGTCTTTCCCGTCCATGAAAACGATAGAAGAAATTACTTTGCCCGAGGATAGAAATCCGTTTAGTGAGGTGATGGAAATACATCAAAGAAACGGCTCAGCAAACGGAAAAATTCTCAGCTATTTGTCGCAAACCTATCTCTATCCGTACAATATGGAAAATTTGGTGTACGCCTCGCAGCTTTTGCAAGCGGAAGCTATCAAATACGGCGTAGAACATATGCGTAGAAACCGCGGCAGATGTATGGGCGCATTATATTGGCAGTTAAACGATTGTTGGCCTGTGGCAAGCTGGGCGAGCATTGACGGCTATGGCAGGTATAAAGCGTTGCATTATGAAGCCAAACGCTTCTTCGAGCCGATACATATTTCCTGCGTGGAAATCGGGGAATACACCAAGCGCAAGGATATCAATGCGGAACGTTATTTCGGCTATGAAACCAAGGCGCAGATTTTCGTCAATAACGATACCTTAAAGGACGTCGAGGGGAGTGTGGAATGGAAGCTTTGTTCGGCGGATGGAAAAGTGTTGCAAACGGGCATTGAAGAGTTGGCAGTAAAAG
Organism: Clostridia bacterium; assembly: GCA_017482415.1. Taxonomy (GTDB): domain Bacteria; phylum Bacillota; class Clostridia; order Christensenellales; family Borkfalkiaceae; genus Scatosoma. The sequence goes on along the minus strand of JAFUMY010000101.1, from coordinate 1,207 downwards.
CGTTGTCGTATGCGAGCTTACAAGAAATCGACTTCCACAAAACAGACGTGAAAAATAATTATCTTTCCTTCTCTTACGTTGTGGATGGTAAGGTGATTTCTTTCGGGACGGTATTATTTACCAAGCCCAAGCATTTCCATTTTGTTGACCCCAAGTTGGAGCTTTCCGTGAACGGCAATGAAATTACGGTAAAGGCGGATGCGTTTGCAAGATACGTTTATATCTACAATGAGAATGACGATTTGATTTTATCGGATAATTTCTTCGATATGGAAAAAGGTGAAAAAACGGTTAAGATTTTGTCGGGTAATGCGACGAATTTACAAGTTAAGACGGTTTTTGATTTATCCATGAAATAATCTTAACAACAAAAAATATGATAGTAGAAAAAGTCATTACGGAAAAAATTCCGTAATGACTTTTTACTTAAACCCATCTGTTCCGTATCGGTTTTTACCCAGTGTCCAGTTTTTGTCCCTGTGAACAAAAATAGAACGATTTTCACGGGTTTTTGGTCGAGGCGACGGGATCGAACCCGTCATCCCTCAAATGTTGATACGCAGTAAACAAAGCAAAGGGATTTTAGAAAAAAAGTCAAGGAAAGGTGAGCGGAATTATTTTCAATTTTTTCTAAAATACGCTTGCAATAATTTTGATATAGAGTTACAATGCGACAATATTTAGCAGGGGGCAGGTACGAGTTTAACACAAAAAATCAAAGAATTATGGGGATAGATGTGTATATTCAAGCGTTTGAAGATATAAAAATCCGACTGAATTTATTCAGCCGGGTGTGCTTGTTTGTGGAATGTATTTATACACAACGACTTTTATAATAAAAAACGAAGATTTTATTTAAGCATTTTATTTTTCGTTCTGTATTCTGTCGGCGTAATGCCATAGAAATCTTTAAAAACGTGATTGAAATGGCTCAAAGAGTCAAAACCGATTCTTGTACAAATATCCAAGGTGTTGTAGTCGGTTGTCAATAAAAGATTCTTTGCATAAGTCATTTTCAAATTTCTTAAATATCGCACAGGCGTGATATTTAAATAATCTTTAAAGGTTTTGATAACGACGGGACTGGAATAAGGACAAAGCTTATACAAGTCGTTTACGTTTTTGTCAATGAAATACGGTTTGGAAATTTCCGTAAGCAGAGATGCAAACCACGCAGGATACGTCTTTTTCTGATTGCTAAACATAT
>JAFUMY010000100.1 GCA_017482415.1 Clostridia bacterium | reverse complement strand
GATTGGCTGCACCGCCAGATTCAGGAAACGAATCGTTTTCTCCACTGGTACGTACAACGTCTTGCGTGATTAAGATCACGTCGAGCCTTGGAGATTCGTACAACGAATTTCCCACCTTTTCCAACTCCAATATGATTGCCATTTTTTTCGTCCTCCTTTTTGTGACTGTCTGGCTTAATATTTTTTCCGAGCAATGATTTTATTTGCTGTGTCCACACAGCAAATACCCCGCGGGGTGACTTATATGTTTTTGTAACGCTACGGACGGGGAAATTCAATATCCGCCCATTCGCTACTTTCCTTAGACGTCGAATCCTCCGAGCTGCTTTCTTCGCTTTCCGCGCTGGAACTTTGTTCATCGGATCCGTCGGCATTTTCGTTTTCTCCCAAATTGCTTTCTGCGCCTTCCGTTTCGGAGCTTTGCGTTTCAGAGCTTTGCGTGACGGAATTCCCTTGCGAACCGTTGCTTGATTGCGTACCGTCAACGTCTCCGCACGCTACGAACGCAAACGCCGATAGGATTGCCACTAACAATAACAAAAATCTTTTCATACTCCACCTTCAACCCGTTATAATTTTTCACTTCGCATTCCGTCAACTCTTTAAGCGGTTTCCGTCCGTAAACATTAATTTTTGATGATATTTTACGTCTTTTTTAGCAAACCGGAGCAACCTATCCCCCCCTATTCTATATTTTTCATTATAAAACAAATTATTTTTTATGTAAATATCTTTTTTTCTGTTATACTTTGCTTTTCTTCCATTGTTTTCATATCCTTTCCATATACGTAATACATATTCAATACTTTCGCAGGCACACCTATATGCCCCGTATAAATCCCGAAGGAAATAACTGTTTTGCAATTTCAATTCTTCCACGCTCGCTTTTACGCTTGCGTATATTCATAGCGCGGTCGCTTCGGGAAGAAATTAAACGCCCACAAAGGAAAAGTTGCCTTGATCGTACAAAATATCTTCTTCGCGGATAGAATAATTCGACACCAAAAGACTGCTTTCTATAACGTAGATAAAATACAACTTTGCATATGTTTCCAACACGTCAAACAAGTATTCGTTCTTTAATGCGCTGTCAAAATACACTCCGTACCTTTCCACGTCGTAACCATATAATTGCCACTCTGCATTGCCGTGTTTTTCGTATCTTTCACGCTTTTGAGCCACCCCATGTACGGATTGAAGCAAGATTATACACCCTACCGTATTCCATACACGTCTGCAACGCTTTCTCAAATTTTATCCACGGGAAAAACGGAAACTTCATATTCTGCTTTTGTAGGCGCACAAACGCTTCTTGGCGAAATATCACCGTTTGCGACAGCGACATATCCGTTGTCAGCGTTGTTTTGCGTTTACCCATACTCCCGCAGGACATTGAAACGATAGGCAATTCCTTGATAAAACAATCTCGCGATTCGTGGTATTATAATACTTGCCGTTAATATGCGATAAACGCAACGATGCTTGACGCTACGTTTAAGTTCATTATCCATATCACAATCCATGCGACTTTCCACTTCCCGTACAAGCGTATGTAGTCCAAATAGTCCAACACAAACCGTTTTAACGGTTGATACGTTTTATTCGCCAGCCACTTAAAAACCTTTAACGGCTTTGTATCTTGGTTATGCCTTGTATTCGGCGTGGAATACGCTTTCCGCACCAAAAATACAAGCAGCAATATAAACGGCAAAAATAACCCCAAATACCTTGCTATATTCCCTGCTCCCGCTCCTACTGCGTACCGAAACCCTTGATATTCCCGCCGTGGAAAACAGCTTAAAAAATATCTCTGTTTTCAGCTTAAAGTCATCGGGCGTTTACGGTTATAATTACCGACAAGCCTATGCCTAAAACTTTTAAAAAAGAATTTCGTACAAATGGTTATACTGCACATGTACGTAGACGTAAAACTATCAAAAATTGTTATTTTAAGGCAAAGGCAAAACTGCGGAAGAAATCTATTCCCTGCTTTCAATTATTTTCAAAGGCGCAATCGCCCACGGCTTAATGGATAAAAATCCGCTTACCCTTGTCGTAAAAATGAAACACGAAGGCAAACACGGCACAGCCCTTACAAAAGACGAGGAAAAGCTTTTATTAGAGGCATATCCAAATACAAAATACCAAACTATATTCGCCCTCGCTCTTTATACGGGTCTTCGCCCTAACGAATATAATACGGCAAGGATTAACGGAAACTTTATCGTTGCGGTAAACTCTAAACGCAAAAATAAACGCGTAGAATACAAAAAAATCCCCATCACGCCGATGCTTGCACCGTACGTTCAGGGGATAAAAGATTTTGAAATTGTAAACCGCGACGTTGTTCGTGAAAAATTCAAAGCGGTTCTCCCAAATCATATTGTTTACGATATGCGTACAACCTTTTATAGTCGTTGCAAGGAATGCGGAATCGCTGACGCGGCAAGAGATGAATTTGTCGGGCATTCGCTTGGCGCGCTTGGAAATGCGTATACCGACCTCTCCGATGAATACCTTTTAAAGGAAGGCGCAAAATTTAAGTGTTAAAGTGCGATAGACCGCCCAAAAAGCGACCCAAAAAGCAGAATAAAACGGGAAAATTGGCAAATTTTATACATTTATACAAGAAAAACGGCATTTATGCAATGATTTTTTTGCATAAATGCCGTTTCTGGTGGCCCTTAACCAACCCACTCAAATCTTTTCGCGGGAATTTCCGATACCCTTAAAAAGGAAGTCCTTGATGTAGGCATCAAAGAAAATGCAAGCATTTTCCGGAAAGCGTCGTCGTTTTGCAAAGCAAAACTCCTAGATCGAACGTTTTAGATTGCCACTTCTACCACATTCTTTTTTATAGACTGTTTTAATAAGAAATGTGACACTATCGCTGTTATGATTTCTGCAATCGGGAACGTCCACCATATAAGCGTGGAAACGTTCGAACTTAAAGTAAATAAAAACGCTATCGGCAAAACCAAAACGATTAAACGTAACGCCGAAATTATCAAAGGCGAATACACTTCGTTAAAACCTTGCAAAACGCCTTGAATTGCAACGCTGAAACCCATAAAAATATAGCCGACTGTCGCTATATGCAAAGCAAGTTGACACATTTTTATTATATCGCTTTTTGCGACAATGGATGATTCTTCGACTGTAAGTGCAAAAAGATTAGAAATCGGGTTTGCCAAAACTTGATAAAAAATCGTCAAAATTGCCGTTACGATTAGCGAGCTTATAATACCGTATTTTATCGTTTCTTTTACTCTGGTATACTCTTTCATACCGTAATTATAAGAGGTTATGGATATCAAAGTATTTGACAACCCGAACGCCGCAAACAATGCGGTTTGCATTAGTTTATAGTAAATGCCGTAACTCCCCGACAGCAAATTGACAGTATATATATCGTCTATCGTACCGATAATCAAAAGCACTCCAAACATCATAAGCGCAAGCATACCTTGCATTAAAAATGCTGGGAATCCGATTTTATAGATGTTTTTAATGATACGCCATTCGGGATGAATATATTTGGGATTGCCGTCGATTTCTTTATTTGTAGTATAATGCAATATCATAGCCAGCAAAAACGATACGATTTGACCTATGACGGTCGCGTATGCCGCACCTGCAATCCCCATTTGTAAAGGATAAATAAATACGTAATCGAGAACAATATTCGTGAGCGCGCCTGCAACCTGTGAAATCATAGAAAACAGCGTTTTTCCCGTTGCCATTAGGAAACGTTCCGCTATCGCAAAACCGATTGAGCCGATAGAAATACAACAACATATCATCAAGTATTCCGTTCCCATTTCAACGACGGTTTCATTATCCGACATTAAGCGCATATAGGGTTTTGCCAAAAACAACCCAAACAAAAGGAAAATTACATAAAAAACGCCGATTAAAAAAATTCCGTTTCCCGCAATTTTATTTACGATTTTTTTGTTTCCTTCGCCAAGATTTTTGGAAAGCATAGCATTAATACCAACTCCCGAACCAACCCCGATTGCAATCATCAATATTTGAACGGGAAACGCCGCCGAAAGCGCGAGATTTCCAAGCGCGCCTTTTTCGCCCATATTGATAACGAACATCGTATCGACAACGTTATACAACGCTTGCAAGACCATTGATAATATCATGGGCAATCCCATCGACCATATCAATCTACTGATTTTTTTAGTTCCCATTTTATTTTCTGTCATTCTATACCTCCAAGACAAAAAAATAGCGCAAGTCCAACTTTAGCTGGACTTACGCCTTTCGACTACTCACTATCGATTATTTTATCATAATTAGAATTTTTTTGCAAATAATTTCTCGCATAATTCCCCAAAAAATACTTGGAAAATGAAACAACCCAAACCGTCCACCCTCTAATTGAGGGGTTCGATTTAGGTTGCTTGTGGTGACCCGTACGGGACTCGAAGCCTATTACCAATACGCTGAAAGGCTTTAATTTAAAGGATTTCAACGTTTTCTGCCCCAAAACTTTCCCAAAAAAATCAACACCAATAAACAACTAAAAAGATCAAGTCAACATGATGTTGCTTGGCCTTTTTTATTGTCTAAACCAAACACTCTTTTTTATTTTTATAAAACTTGCTTACAAAAATTCTCCTTACAGAATAACAAGACACTCAAACTAATTCGTAGGATTTAGCCCCTACCTCAATAGTTTTAGTTACTTACAGAATAACAAGACACTCAAACTTTTCCGCGACGATAATCGTAGATGAATAAGTTTTAGTTACTTACAGAATAACAAGACACTCAAACCAGGCGTCTTTTTTACTGATGGAAGTACTTGTTTTAGTTACTTACAGAATAACAAGACACTCAAACCAGCGAGCCATTTGAAATATCAATAATCATGTTTTAGTTACTTACAGAATAACAAGACACTCAAACAAAAGAAAGAATGGGATGCGCTTTGGGT
>JAFUMY010000099.1 GCA_017482415.1 Clostridia bacterium | reverse complement strand
TGAAACGGGTGAAGCGGTTACCTACGGCCTTTTCAATGCGCAGGGCAGAGGTAATTTGTTCATTACTCCTGGTACACCTGTATATCAAGGTATGGTCGTTGGTTATACCAACCTTGCGGACGATATCAACGTCAACGTTTGTAAGACCAAGCACCTGTCGAATACCCGTTCTTCGGGCAGCGACGATGCGTTGACGCTCGTTCCCGTAAGCAAAATGAGCTTGGAGGAATGCCTTGAATTTATCGCCGACGACGAACTCTTAGAGGTTACGCCTAAGTCCTTGCGTATTCGTAAACGCATTTTGGACAGCGAGCTTCGTGCAAAGGCGCGTTTCAAGGAAAAGAACGCGAAATAATCATGTCGAAAATTTATATCTTTGATTTGGACGGTACGCTTATCGATTCCATGACGCCTGCCGTTAAAATCGTGTTGGATTTTTTGACGGAACGTGGGATTTCCTATCCCGACGGATTCGTGAAGAAAATCACGCCGCTTGGGTTTAAGGGGATTGCGAAGTATTACGCCGAGGAAATGGGGGTAAAGCTGACTCCCGATGAAATCTATGCGTGTTTTACGAAAGCCTTGCAAAAGGCATACGCGGAAGAAATTCCTTTAAAACCGAACGTAAAAGCAACGCTCGAACGCTTGCATGCGAGAGGGGATCGCTTGAACGTTTTAACGGCGAGTCCGCATATTTTCACGGACGAATGCCTGCGCAACCGCGGTGTATACGAATTATTTGAAAACGTATGGTCGTCGGAGGATTTCGGAACGATTAAGTCGGACGTGAATATTTACCGAATGGCGGCGGAACGTTTAAACGCGCCGATTACGGATTGTATCATGGCGGACGACAGCTTGCACGTTTTAGAGGTCGCAAAATCCGCAGGTATGCAAACGCTTGGGGTATATGATTCCTTTTCAGAGCGAGAAACGGATAAGATTAAGGCGCTTGCCGACGGATATATTTGCGATTTTTCGGAAATAGAATAAAAATTATCAAGCCGAGGAGAAATCCTCGGCATTTTACTTGTCATTTGCTTGACAGCGTGCGTATACGCGTATATAATATATAAAGGTCGCGCGCGAATGCATGCGCGTGCATATATAAATTAGGTATAAAAAAGAGAAAAAGTGGCAATAATCCCTGCTGTTATGCGGAAAAAGAGGGGAATATTCCAATTTTTTCAAAAAAATAAAAATTTTTTAAAAAAAGTTGTTTTAAACGCTTGACAGACCTTTACAGATTTGATATTATAGGTAAGCTGTGTAAAAATGCGTTGTATGGGTTGATGCGGGAAGTTACTGCAAATCCAAAGCTCGAAAGCCGCTTTGGCAGATAATTTCCGTTGACAAAAGTGGGAACTCGATTCCTGCGACTAACCGAGGCTTTTGCGGAAACGCTCGGGAAAAACAAAGAGTGTTTTTATTTTGCAAACACCTCGATACACACGGATGGGTTGATACAGCGGAATAAAATGTTAGTATAAACTAAAAGGAGTAACAAAATGGCAGTACAGAAAATCAGAATTAAGTTGGCGGCATACGACCACGAACTTGTAGACGAAGCGGCAAGCCGCATCGTAGAGACGATGAAGAAGAGCGGCGCGAAAATTTCCGGCCCTATTCCTCTTCCCACGGAAAGAGAGATCGTAACGATCCTTCGTTCCCCCCACAAGTATAAGGATTCCCGTGAACAGTTCGAAATGAGAACGTATAAGAGAATCATCGACATCTATTCCCCCAACGCAAAGCTTCTTGATTCGATTCACCTCCCCGCAGGCGTTGACATCAAGATCAAGCTCTAATCATCAATAAGCCGAGAAATACTTTCAAAGGTATTCGAGATAAAAAAATTAAAGGAGTGAACTTTATCAATGAATAAAGCAATCATCGGTCGCAAAGTTGGTATGACCCAACTCTTTGCAGAAGACGGGACGATGATCCCCGTCACGGTAGTGGAAGCAGGTCCTTGCCCCGTAGTACAGGTTAAGACGGTAGCAAACGACGGTTACGCAGCATTGAAGCTCGGTTTCATCGAAGTAAACGAAAAAGCGCTTACGAAACCCGAACTTGGACAGTTCAAGAAAGCTGGCGTAAAGCCCCACAAAGTTTTGAAAGAAATCAGAGTAGACAACGCTGAATCTTTCACGGTAGGTACGGAACTCAAAGCTGACGTATTCGCGGCAGGGGACAAGGTAGACGTATCGGGCGTAACGAAAGGTCACGGTTTCACGGGTGTAATCAAGAAGTGGAATCAGCACAGATTGAAGATGACCCACGGTACCGGCCCCGTACACAGAGAACCCGGTTCTATGGGTCCCATCAGCTCCCCTTCGAGAGTGTTCAAGAACAAGCACCTCGCAGGTCAGTACGGTGTGGATAACGTAACGATTCAAAATCTCGAAGTTGTACGCGTAGATTTGAACAGAAACGCAATCCTCATCAAAGGCGCGATCCCTGGCCCTAAGGGCAGCATCGTAACGATCGCGGACAGCGTTAAGAGCAAATAAGGAGAGTGAACGAAAATGGCGGCTATTAAAGTATTAAACATGAGCGGCTCCGAAGTCGGCAGCATCGAATTGAACAACAACGTTTTCGGTGTTGATTACAACGAGCCTTTGATTCATCAGGCAGTCGTTACCCGTCTTGCAAACGAAAGACAGGGTACAAAATCCACCCTCACGAGAACGGAAGTAAGAGGCGGCGGCATTAAGCCTTGGAGACAGAAGGGCACGGGTCGTGCACGTCAGGGCTCCATTAGAGCACCTCAGTGGATTAAGGGCGGCGTAGTATTCGCACCCAAGTCCCGCGACTTCTCGAAGAAAATGAACGCAAAAGCAAAGAAAGCGGCTCTGCTTTCCGCGCTTTCGAAGAAAGTTGCTGACGGCGAATTCATCGTAGTAGACGAATTGAAAGTAGCTGAAGCAAAGACGAAGGAAATGGCAAAATTTGCGAAGGCACTTGGCCTCGATAAGACGGCACTCGTAGTTATGGATAACAACGACGTAAACGTAATCCGCGCGGCTGCAAACCTTCCCAAGCTTGCTACGATGCCTTTGGCACAGCTTAGCACCTACGAAGTTGTAGTTAACCAGAAGGTTGTTATGACGAAGGCTGCGGTTGAGAAATTCCAGGAGGTAAATGGCTAATGTTTGCAGAAGACATCATTTTGAAACCCGTCCTTACCGAAAAAGGTTATGACGGCATCGCGAATAAGAAATATACGTTCATCGTAAGAAAAGACGCGAACAAAACGGAAATCAAATTGGCGGTCGAAAAAATCTTCGGCGTAAAAGTTGCAAGCGTAAACACCGTTACCTGCAAAGGCAAACTCAAGAGAATGGGCAGACACGAAGGCTACACGCCCGATCGTAAGAAAGCTATCGTTCAGCTTAAAGAAGATAGCAAGTCCATCGAGTTCTTCGATTCTTTGACTTAATGGAGGAGAAAAAAGAAAATGGCTATTAAATCGTATAAACCTACGTCGGCAGGTCGCCGTTTCGTAACGGTTCTGACCAACGACGATCTGACGGTTGGCGCAAAGCCCGAAAGATCTCTGATGCATGACCAGCGTCATAGCGGCGGTCGTAACAACCTTGGTAGAATTACCACCAGACACATCGGCGGTGGCAACCGCAGAAAATACCGTATCATCGACTTCAAGAGACAGAAGGACGATATCCCTGCAACGGTTAAGAGCATTCAGTATGACCCCAACCGCAGCGCACACATCGCATTGATTGTATACGCAGACGGCGTTAAGTCCTACATCCTCGCACCCGTTGGCCTCAACGTAGGGGACAAGGTTATGAACGGTGTAAACGCAGACATCAAAGTCGGCAACACCCTTCCCCTTGAAAACATCCCCGTAGGTACGATGGTACACAACATCGAGCTTACCCCTGGTAAAGGCGGCCAGATCGCAAGAAGCGCAGGTATCTCCGCGCAGATCATGGCAGTTGAAGGCAAGTATGCAACGATTCGTATGCCCAGCGGCGAAATGAGATACGTTCTCTTGAAATGCCGTGCAACGATCGGTCAGGTCGGCAACGTTGACCACGAGCTTGTTTCCCTTGGTAAAGCTGGTAAGGCAAGATACCTCGGCTTGAGACCCGAAGTAAGAGGTTCGGTAATGAACCCTGTAGATCACCCTCACGGTGGTGGTGAAGGTAAGTGTCCTATCGGTCACGCTGGTCCTTTGACGCCTTGGGGCAAACCTGCACTCGGCTACAAGACGAGAAAGAAGAAGAATGCAACCAATAAGTTCATTCTCAAGAGAATTAACTAATCGGAGGATTAAAAAATGTCAAGAAGCGTTAAGAAAGGACCTTACGTTGAAGCGAAGCTCATGAGCCGTATTTTGGCTATGAACGAAGCAAACGAAAAGAAAGTTATCAAGACCTGGTCGAGAGCATCTACGATTTTCCCCGATTTCGTTGGTCACACGATTGCAGTATACGACGGACGTAAGCACGTTCCCGTATACGTAACGGAAGACATGATCGGTTGCAAACTCGGCGAATTCGCACCTACGAGAACGTTCCACGGCCACACGGCTAAGACGACGGGCGGTAAATAAGGAGAAATAAGAAATGGCAAGTAACATGAAGAAAAAGACGGAAAGGGTAGCGGAAAACAGAGAAAAGCGCCCCTACGCAGTTGCTAAATATATCAGAGTTTCGCCTTACAAAGTGAGAACGGTTCTCGCTTTGATCCGTGGTAAGAGCTACAGAGAAGCAAAAGCGATTCTCGATTACAGCGTAAACGGCAGCGCGCTTGCGGTTAAGAAAGTTCTTATGTCCGCAGCGGCAAATGCAGAACATAACATGGGTATGGACAAGAACGATCTGTACGTAGCAGAATGCTTCGCAGACGGCGGTCAGATGCTCAAGAGAATGCAGCCTGTATCGAAGGGTAGAGGTCACGCAATCCTCAAGAGAACCAGCCATATCACGGTTATCTTGGACGTAAAGAAATTGGAAGGAGAAGTATAACATGGGACAGAAAGTTAATCCTCACGGTTTGAGAGTCGGCATTATCAAAGACTGGAACACCACTTGGTATGCAGATAAAAAAGAATTCTCCAAATTCCTCAAAGAAGACAACGTAATTCGTACGTTCTTGAAGAAGAAGTACTATGCGGCTGCAATCAGCAAGATTTTGATTGAAAGAGCTGCTGCAAGAATCGTTGTTACGATTTACACGGCTCGTCCTGGCGTTATCATTGGTAAAGCAGGTAGCGAAGTTGAAGTAATCAAGAAAGACCTTGCAAAGCTTACGAACGGTAAAGCAATCAGCATCAATATTACCGAAGTAAGAAAGCCCGATTGCGACGCACAGCTCGTAGCAGAAGGCGTTGCAGCGCAGCTTGAAAAGCGTATGTCTTTCAGACGTTGCATGAAGCAGGCTATCGGTCGTTCGATGAGAGCGGGCGTTAAGGGCATCAAGATGATGGTAAGCGGCCGTCTTGACGGCGCTGAAATCGCAAGAAGCGAACAGTATCACGAGGGTTCGATTCCTCTTCAGACGCTTCGTGCGGACATCGATTACGGTTTTGCGGAAGCGCACACCACGTTCGGTATGATCGGCGTTAAGTGCTGGATCTACAAGGGCGAAGTTATCAAGAGTGCGAAGAAGCCCAATGAAGGAGGCGAACAGTAATGTTAATTCCCAAGAGAGTAAAAAGACGTAGACAGCATCGCGGTACGATGAAAGGTAAGGCTACGAAGGGTAACGTAATCGCATACGGCGAATACGGCCTTGTATCCGAAGAACTCGGCTGGATCAAATCGAACCAGATCGAAGCAGCGCGTATCGCAATGACGAGATTCATTAAGCGTGGCGGTAAAGTATGGATTGACATCTTCCCCCACAAGCCCATCACGAAGAAACCTGCAGAAACCCGTATGGGTTCCGGTAAAGGTTCCGTTGAGTACTGGGTAGCAGTCGTAAAACCCGGCCGCGTTATGTTCGAAATGTCGGGTGTAAGCGAAGAAGTTGCAAGAGAAGCTATGCGTCTTGCGTCGCACAAGCTTCCTGTAAAGTGCAAGTTTGTTAAGAAAGAAGTCGTAGCAGAGGCTCCGGCTGAAGGCGGTGAACAATAATGAAAGCTAAAGAAGTGAAAGAGATGACGAACGAAGAGCTTGTAGCAAAGCTCGCGGAACTCAAAAGCGAACTTTTCAACCTTCGTTTCCGTTTGGCGTCCGGTCAGCTTGATAACCCCGTTTCGATCAGAACCTGCAAAAGAGACATCGCTCGCGTAAACACGGAAATCCGTGCGAGAGAGCTCAATGCGTAAATCGGAGGACAGCAATCATGGAAAGAAATTTGAGAAAAGAAAGAGTGGGTCTTGTTGTATCCGATAAAATGGATAAGACGGTAGTTGTACTTGTCAGCGACAAGAGCAAGCACCCCCTTTACAAAAAGACCATTACGAAGAGTAAGAAATACAAAGCGCACGACGAATTGAACGAATGTGGCGTAGGCGACACCGTTCGTATCGTTGAAACGAGAAAGCTCAGCAAGGACAAGAACTGGAGAGTTGCTGAGATCGTTGAAAAGGCGAAATAATTGAAGGAGGACGAATAGAATGATACAACCTCAATCGAGACTTAAAGCAGCTGATAACAGCGGCGCAAAAGAGCTCATGTGTATTAGAGTATTAGGCGGCTCCTTCCGTAAGACCGGTAACATCGGCGACGTAATCGTTGCTTCTGTAAAGACGGCTACCCCCGGTGGCGCAGTTAAGAAGGGCGACGTTGTAAAAGCGGTCATCGTAAGAAGCGCTAGCGGCATCAGAAGAGCAGACGGTACGTTCGTTAAATTCGACGAAAACGCAGCCGTAATCATCGACAACCAAAAACAACCCAAGGGTACCCGTATCTTTGGGCCGATCGCGAGAGAATTGAGAGATAAAGACTACATGAAGATTATCTCCCTTGCTCCCGAAGTACTGTAATTGTCAGGAGGACTAAAACAATGAACGTAAAAGTAAATGATAACGTACTTGTAATTGCCGGTAAAGATAAAGGCGTACAGGGAAAAGTCCTTGCCACGTCCCCCAAAGCAAATACGGTAATCGTAGAAGGCGTGCGCATTCAGAAGAAACACCAGAAAGCACGTCGCGCAAATGAAACGAGCAAGATTGCAGAAGTTCCCGGCGCGATTGACGCTTCCAACGTTATGGTAGTTTGCTCGGCATGCGGTAAGGCAACGAGAGTAAAACATGCAGTTGTAGACGGTAAGAAAGTACGCGTATGCAAGTGCGGTGCGGTTCTTGATAAGGCATATTCGAAGAAAGCTGCTGCAAAAGCTGCTGCGGCTGCGGAAGAAGCGCCCAAGAAGAGAACGAGAAAGCGCGCAGTTAAGGCTGAAGCGGCTCCCGAAACCACGGAAAACAATTAACGAGGTAAGTTAAGATGGCAGAAAAAGTTTATAAGAATAGAGTAAAAGAAAAGTACGAAAAAGAAGTAGTACCTTTCCTTATGAAGAAATTCGGATACACGTCCGTAATGCAATGCCCTAGACTCGTTAAGATTGTTATCAACACGGGTCTTGGCGACATCAAAGACAACGCAAAATCCATCCAGCTCACTGAAAACGAAATCAAGTTGATTTCCGGTCAGCAGCCCATCTTGACGAAGGCGAAGAAATCCGTCGCAAACTTCAAGGTAAGAGAAGGACAGAACGTTGGTATTAAAGTAACCCTTCGTGGTGAAAGAATGTACAACTTCTACGACAAGTTCGTATCGATCGCGCTTCCCAGACTCCGCGACTTCCGCGGTGTATCTGACAAAGCTTTCGACGGACGCGGCAACTATTCCGTAGGTTTGAAAGAACAGTTGATCTTCCCCGAAATCACGTATGATCAGGTAGAAAAGATCAGAGGTATGGACGTTGCGATCGTCACGACGGCGAACACGGACGAAGAGGCAAGAGAGTTGCTCCGCGCGCTCGGCATGCCTTTCAAGAAGTAAGGAGAAACGAACATGGCAAAGAAGTCAATGATTAATAAACAGCAAAAAACGCCTAAGTTCTCTACGAGAGCTTATACGAGATGCACCATCTGCGGAAGACCTCACTCTGTATTGAGAAAATACGGTATTTGCCGTATCTGCTTCCGTAACCTTGCGTACAAGGGAGAAATTCCCGGCGTTAAGAAGTCGAGCTGGTAATAGGAGGTAAAAGAAATGACAGATCCTATCGCAGATATGCTTACAAGAATTAGAAACGCGATCACGGCTAAGAAGGAATCGGTAGAAATCCCCGCTTCCAACGAAAAGAAAGCTATTGCAGAAATCCTTCTCAACGAAGGTTGGGTAAAGGACGTTAAAATCGTAGAAGACGGTTACAACGGCAAGATCGCTATCACGCTTAAATACGAAGACAAAAAATCGGTTATCAGCGGTTTGCGTCGCGTGTCCAAGCCCGGCTTGCGCACGTATGCAGGCGTTGAAAACATGCCCAGAGTACTTGGTGGATTCGGTACGGTTATCCTTTCCACGAACAAGGGCATCATGACCGGTAAAAACGCAAAGGCAGCCAACGTAGGTGGCGAAGTTCTTTGCGAAATCTGGTAATAGGGAGGAATTGAGCAAATGTCGAGAATCGGTAAAATGCCCATCGCACTCCCCGCAGGCGTGGAAGTAAAGTTTGAAAACGGCGTCGTATCCGTTAAGGGCCCCAAGGGCGTCTTGACGAGAGAAATCGTCGGTAACATCGGCATCGAAGTAGAGGGCAACACCCTTTTGGTGAAGGCTCTTGACGATGCAGCAGACACCAACGCAAAGCACGGCTTGTATCGCGCGCTCCTTAACGGTATGGTTACGGGCGTAACGGCAGGCTTCGTAAGATCGTTGGAAGTAAAAGGTGTAGGTTGGAAGGCAGCCGTTCAGGGCAACAAGCTTGTTTTGAACGTAGGTTTCTCCCACCCCGTAGAATTCGTAGCACCCGAAGGCATCAAATTCGAATGCCCTACGCTTACGGAAGTAAACGTATGCGGTATCAACAAGGAAGTTGTAGGCCAGGTTGCAGCGAATATCAGAGCTATCAGAGTTCCCGAACCTTATCATGGATACGGTATTCGCTACAAGGGCGAAAACGTAGAGCATAAGGAAGGTAAGACCTCCGGTAAAGGCAAGAAATAAGGAGCGTTAAAGTATGATTACGAAAATTGATAAAAATGCAGTCAGACAGAGACGCCACGCACGCGTCAGAAAGACGATTACGGGCACGGCGGAAACGCCCCGTATGAACGTATACAGAAGCCTTAATCACATCTACGTACAGGTTATTGACGATCGCGCAGGCGACGCAAAAGGCGGTGTAACGCTTGCTGCGGCGTCCACGATGGATAAAGCTGTAAAAGAAAAGATTGCAGGTCTTTCCAAGACGGAAGCTGCTAAGGTTGTCGGCGCGGTTGCTGCTGAAAGAGCAATGGCGAAAGGCATTCAGGCAGTCGTATTCGACAGAGGCGGCTACCTTTACACGGGTCGTGTACAGGCAGTTGCAGACGGCGCGAGAGAAGCCGGACTTAAATTCTAAGGAGTAGGACAATGGCAGACGAAAAAAGAGAAAGAAGACCTCAGAGAAGACAGGCTGAAGACGACGGACTTATTAAAAAGCTGATCGAAGTAAACCGTGTAACGAAGGTTGTTAAAGGTGGTAAGAACATGCGTTTCGCTGCGCTTGTCATCGTAGGCGACGGTCACGGCAAGATCGGTGTTGCAACCGGTAAAGCAAAGGAAGTTCCCGAAGCAATCGAAAAGGCAACTTTGAGAGCGAAGAAGAACATGGTTGCAGTATCCATCGTAGACAATACCATTCCCCACAAGGTAGTAGGTAAATTTGGTCGCGGCGCCGTACTTATGATGCCGGCAACCGAAGGTACCGGTGTTATCGCGGGTGGTCCCGTGCGTGCGGTAATGGAAGCAGTAGGTATTAAGAACATCAGAACGAAGTCTCATGGCAGCCAGAACCCCGGCAACTGCGTAAAAGCGGCTATCGAAGGTTTGAAAGAGCTGAAATCTGCTGATCAGGTAGCAGCGCTTCGCGGCAAGACGGTAGAAGAAATTCTGAGCTGAGAAAACGGAGGGATAAGACATGGCTAAAATCAGAGTAACGCTCGTAAAGAGCACGATCGGACAAGTAGCAGCCGTAAAAGGTACGGTAGCTGCGCTTGGTCTTAAGAAAATCCGTTCTTCCAAAGAACTTGACGATTGCCCTGCAGTACAGGGTATGCTGAAGAAAGTACAGCACCTCGTCAAAGTAGAAAACATCTAAGGAGATTTATCATGAGAATAGATACTCTTTCTCCCGCAAAGGGAGCAACGAAGGAATCGAAGAGACTCGGTCGCGGTATCGGTTCCGGTACGGGTAAAACCTCCGGTAAGGGTCACAAAGGTCAGTGGGCTCGTTCCGGCGGTGGTGTACGTCCCGGTTTCGAAGGCGGACAGATGCCTATCGCGCGCCGTGTACCTAAGAGAGGTTTCAACCACAACGGCAAGAAAGAATACGTTATTGTAAACCTTGCTGATCTTGCAGAACTTCCTGCAGGTACGGTAGTCGATTACGGTTTCGTTATGGAAAACGGATTGGCAAAAGAAGTTAAAAACAACTGCGGACTGAAAGTTCTCGGCAAGGGCGAATTGAACGTAGCGCTTACCGTGAAAGCGGCGAAATTCTCCGTGTCCGCTAAAGAAGCTATCGAAGCTGCAAAGGGTACGGCGGAGACCCTCTAAGAATGAAATTGTGACACGGAAGACTGCCTTTTGGCGGTGTTCCGTAGTTCGCATTATTTCTCCCCGTCGTTTTGTTGGAGATATTCTTCAATAAGGCGCAAAAATAAAACCATTAACGGAGAAAAAAATGTTACAAACAATCATCAATGCCTTTAAGGTAAAGGAAATCAGACATAAGGTGTACATGATGCTCCTTTTGCTTCTGGTATTCCGTATTGGCTGTTTCATTCCGGTTCCCGGTTTGGACAGATCCACGTTCGAAGGCGCGATTTCCGGTAATGATTTCCTTACTCTTATGAGTAGTATCACCGGTGGTGCGCTTTCCCAAGGTACGTTGTTTGCTTTGGGTATCGGTCCTTACATCAACGCATCCATTATCATGCAGCTTCTTTGCGTAGGTATTCCTGCGCTCGAAAGACTCTCGAAACAAGGCGAAGAGGGACGTAAAAAGATCTCGCAATACACGAGATACGTCACGATTCTTCTTGCAATCGTACAGTCTGTTGGCATCATCATCAGCTTTGCACAGAGCAGCGGTTCGATTAACACCTCTCTTTTCTTCGGAAAGACTTGGGTAGCAGGCGTCTTCATGACGATTGCATACACTTCGGGTGCGCTTATCGTTATGTGGCTCGGTGAAAGAATCACCGATTACGGTGTAGGCAACGGTCAGTCCATGATCATTTTCGTGGGTATTTTAGCTACGGCAGGTATGCAGATTGTAGCGAAGATTCAGGCGATCCCCGGCGACGTGGGTCAGATTTGGGATCTTATCGCGTTCATCTTAGTATCTGCAATCATCTTCTTTGCAATCGTTTACGTAGATCTTTCCGAAAGAAAGGTTCCCGTACAGTATGCAAAGCAGATCAAGGGCAGAAAGATGTACGGCGGTCAGTCCTCGTCGATTCCCATCAGAATCAGCGGCGGTGGCGTTATGCCTCTCATCTTTGCGTTCTCGATTCTCAGCTTCCCTCAAATGATTTCCAGTATGTTCTGGGCAGGTTCAAAATTCGATATTTGGTGGACGAACTGGATGTCGGCTTCGGCTGAAGGCTGGGGCGCAGTTGTATACTCGCTCGTTCTTTGCGTTTTGATTTTTGCATTCTCGTTCTTCTATGCACAGATGCAATTCAATCCCGAAGACGTATCCAAGAGCATTCAGCAAAACGGCGGCTTTATTCAGGGTATTCGTCCCGGTAAAGCTACGGAAGCATATCTTAAAAAGATTTCTAACCGTATCACGTTGTTCGGTGCTATCTACCTCTCGCTGGTAGCGTTTATTCCTTCCGTTGCGTTCGCATGGGCGTCGTTCGACCTCGTCAACGTATTCTCTACGACGGGTATCCTCATCGTAGTATCGGTTGCAATGGAATTCGAGAAACAGCTTCAAGCGCAGATGATGATGAAAAATTACAAGGGCTTCCTGAAATAAGAAAAACAATCCTCGCGCTTCGCCCGATTTGAGGCGGAGCGTGTAGGTTGCAAAAAAGGAAGTACATAAGTAATTAAAAGGGGTGGCATAATTATGAACATTATTTTACTCGGCGCGCCCGGCGCAGGCAAAGGTACGCAGGCTTCGAGAATCTCGGACAACTACAAATTGCCTCATATTTCCACGGGCGACATTTTCAGAGAAAACATCAAGAACCAGACCCCCATCGGGTTGCTCGCAAAATCCTTCATTGATCAAGGTCAGCTTGTTCCCGATGAAGTAACCTGCAAAATCGTTGAAGAACGCATTTCGCGCGAGGATTGCAAAAACGGCTATATGCTCGACGGCTTCCCTCGTACGATTGCACAGGCAGAAGCTTTGGACAAAATTACGAACATTGATCTCGTTATCAATATCGACGTAGATTTCTCGTTGCTTCTCGACCGTTTATGCGGCAGACGTGTTTGCAAGGATTGCGGCGAAAGCTATCACGTTTCGAGACTGAACGGTGAAACGAAATGCGCGCGTTGCGGCGGTGACTTGTATCAGAGAAAGGACGATAATCCCGAAACTGTGCAAAGCCGTTTGGACGTATACAATGCGCAGACGGCGCCTCTTATCGAGTATTACACGAAAAAAGGAATCATCTTCAACGTAGTTGGTAACACGACTCCCGAAGATGTATACGCCGAAGTTTCCAAAAAGCTCGACGCGATGAAGTAATAAAGTATGATTCACGTTAAAAACGAAAAAGAAATCGAGCGTATTCGAGAAGCCTGCCGCATCGTCCGTGAGACGTTGGAGTTTGTAGGTTCAAGAATTCAAGCAGGCATGAGTACCAGAGAGGTGGACGAACTTGTAGAGCGGTATATCCGTGCTTCAGGAGCAAATCCTTCCTGTTTGGGCTATGGCGGATTCCCCGCATCAGCTTGCGTATCGGTCAACGAAGTAGTGGTACACGGTATTCCAAACGATCGAATTTTAAAGGACGGAGATATCGTCAGCGTAGACGTAGTAGCCGATAAAGACGGTTATCACGGCGATGCTTGTCGAACCTTCTGTATCGGTGCGGTGTCCCCTGAGGTCAAGCAGCTTGTAAAAGTGACGGAAGAATGTTTCTTCAAAGGGATTGAAGGGTTGCGCGCAGGTACGCCGTTGTACGACATCGGCTATCGAGTACAAAAGCATGCAGAATCGCATGGCTACGGCGTTATCCGTTCGTATACGGGTCATGGTATCGGCAGAGAAATGCATGAAGATCCGTCCGTTCCGAATTTCGGAAGATTGGGTACGGGTATGCGTTTAAAAGCGGGTACGGTACTTTGTATCGAACCGATGATTGCTATGAGCGATTGGCGGGTGCAGGTACTTCGCGACGGTTGGACGGCAGTTACGGCTGATCGTAAACCTGCGGCGCATTATGAAAACACGGTCGTTATTCGTGAAGACGGCGTGGAAGTGCTTACTTTATAACAGCAAAACAAAAGAAAACGAGCCAGAAGGCTCAGCGATAAAAAAACGGAGGGAGTTTCTGTGTCCAAAGACGACGTAATCGAAGCGGAAGGGAAAGTCATCGAAGCGTTGCCCAATGCAACCTTCAAGGTGCAGCTTTCCAACGGTCACACTATCACGGCGTATATTTCCGGTAAGCTCAGAATGAACTATATTAGAATCATCGAGGGTGATACGGTTAAATTGGAAATGAGTCCGTATGATCTGACGAAAGGCAGAATCACGTGGCGCAGCAAGTCGTAATCAATCGACGGCAAAGAGTTTAATTAACAAGGAGAAAAAACAATGAAAGTCAGACCTTCTGTAAAACCTATGTGCGATAAGTGCAAAGTTATTAAAAGAAACGGTAGAGTAATGGTTATCTGCTCCAAGAGCAAGAGCCACAAACAGAGACAGGGTTAATTAAAAAAACCTAAAAAAAATATCGAAAAACGCTTGACATATCTTGACAATATATGGTAGAATATTATCATGCCGTAATTTGGGGGATATCGCGTGAAAACGATATTTTTCTCTCAAAAACGAATAATGTAATCAAACTGAGTTTCCGTAAAAATACGGAAATTCAGCTTTGTTGCGTTTATCCGTAGTTGCATTTTTCGACGAAATTCGAGGTTGGACAAGTCGGGGCGCAAGGCGGAAAACTCAAGATTACGAAAATAATACAATGCGACGGGAGAGGCATTTTCCACTGCCGAGCTCGTAGGCATTCGTTAGTAATATACAAAAAAATAAAAGAATAAAAAACGGAGGACAGAAATCTATGGCACGTATTGCCGGTGTGGATTTACCCAGAGAAAAGAGAGTGGAAATCGGCCTTACCTATATCTACGGTATCGGTCTTACGACTTCCAAGAAGATTCTCGCGGAAACGGGCATCAATCCCGACACGAGAGTAAAAGATCTCGACGAGAACGACGTTTCCAAGTTGAGAGAATATATTGACAGCAAATTGAGAGTAGAAGGTGAACTTCGTAGTGAAGTTTCCTTGAACATTAAGCGCCTTATGGAAATCGGATGCTACAGAGGCATTCGTCACAGAAAGGGCTTGCCTGTACGCGGTCAGAGCACGAAGAGAAATGCTCGTACGCGTAAAGGTCCTGCACGCGCAATCGCAGGTAAGAAGAAATAATAGAGGAGGCGATTAAAGGTTATGGCACAAGTAAAGAAAGTCGCTTCTCGTAAGCGTAAAGAAATTAAAAAGATTGACAAAGGTCAAGTTCATATTCAGTCTACGTTCAACAACACAATCGTAACGGTAACGGATGTGAACGGCAACGCGATTTCCCAGTCCAGCGCAGGTGCGCTTGGTTACAAGGGCAGCAGAAAGGGTACGCCTTTCGCAGCGCAGATGGCAGCTGAAACGGCAGCAAAAGCAGCGAAAGAACACGGTTTGAGAAGCGTAGAAGTATACGTGAAGGGTCCTGGTGCAGGTAGAGAATCCGCAATCCGCGCATTGTCCGCTTGCGAATTGGAAATCACGTTGATTTCCGACGTTTCCCCCATTCCTCACAACGGATGCAGACCCCCGAAGCGTCGTAGAGTTTAATCAGGAGGCAGAAAAGAGTTATGGCAAGATATAGAGAAGCTAAATGTAAGCTTTGCAGAAGAGAAGGTGGCAAGTTGTTCCTTAAAGGCGACAAGTGCTACATGGAAAAATGCCCGTTCAATAAGCGTCCGGTAGCTCCCGGTCAGCACGGTGCAGCAAGAAAGAAGGTTTCCGAATACGGTTTGCAGCTTCGTGAAAAGCAGAAGACCAAGAGAATTTACGGTGTGCAGGAAGGCCAGTTCCGTAAGTATTACGAAATGGCAGACCGCATGAAGGGCGTAACGGGTGAAAACATGCTTTCGCTCTTGGAAAGAAGACTTGACAACGTAGTGTTCAGAATGGGTATTGCTCCCTCGAGAACGCTTGCTCGTCAGATTGTAAGCCACGCGCATTTGTCCGTAAACGGCAAGACGGTTACCGTTCCCTCCTACATTGTAAAGGCAGGCGACGTAATCGTTGTTAAAGAAAACAGAAAGGGCAATAAATATTTTACTGCACTCAAAGAAACGAAAGCAAGCAACACCCTTGTTAAATGGGTTGAGTTTGACAGAGAAAAACTTGAAGGAAAGGTATTGGCTCTTCCTACCAGAGAAGATATCGACAGCCAGATTGCAGAGCATATGATTGTCGAATTGTACTCCAAATAATCGAATATAAGGAGGTAACATAATGATCGAAATGGATATGCCCAAGCTCGAAGTGCTTGAGAACGACGACTTTTATGCAAAAGTAGTTTGCGAGCCCTTGGAGAAAGGTTTCGGTCTTACTATCGGAAACTGCCTTAGAAGAATTTTGCTTTCTGCGTTGCCTGGCGCAGCGGTAGAAGGTATCAAATTCCTTGACGGTAGCGTAAAACACGAGTTTTCCGCTGTAACGGGTATCAAAGAAGACGTTACGGAAATTATCCTCAACCTCAAAACGCTTGCAATCAAGACGAAGGTTATCGATAAGGATTACGAGAAAGTATTGCATATTTGTAAAGAGGGCCCCGCCGTATTTACCGGTAAAGACC
Source organism: Clostridia bacterium (assembly GCA_017482415.1). Lineage (GTDB taxonomy): Bacteria > Bacillota > Clostridia > Christensenellales > Borkfalkiaceae > Scatosoma. The sequence goes on along the minus strand of JAFUMY010000099.1, from coordinate 5,359 downwards.
TCAATATCGATGCGGAAATTGAAGTTATCAACGGAGATCAGTACATCTGCACAATCGATGAAGGTGCGAAACTTGATATCGAGTTGACCATCGGCAGAGGCAGAGGTTACAGACCTGCAAAAGAAAACAAGAAGCCCGTTATTGATTACATCGCAATCGATTCTATCTACACCCCCGTGCAGAAGGTCAACTATGCAGTTGAGCCCACGCGCGTTGGTCAGGCTGTCGACTATGACAAATTGACGTTGGAAGTTTGGACGGACGGTACGTTCTCCGGCAAAGAAATTATTTCTTTGGCTGCAAAAATCATGCAGGACCACATCGGTTTGTTTGTAAATCTCAGCGAAACGATCAAGGGAATGGATATTCTCGTTAAGACGGAAGACGACAAACAACAACAGATTCTCAAAATGGCGATTGAAGAGATGGATCTTTCCGTCCGTTCCTACAACTGCTTGAAGAGAGCAAACATTCATACGGTCGAAGACCTTACCAAGAAGACGGAAGACGACATGTTGAAGGTGAGAAACCTCGGCAGAAAGTCGCTTGAAGAAGTCATTCAGAAATTGGATTCTTACGGCCTCGCATTAAAACAACATGAGGATTAAAATTATGCCCAGAAAATTGGGAAGAACGTCCAAAGAAAGAAATGCCCTTTTGAGAAATCAGGCGTCCCAGCTTCTTTGGTATGGTAAAATCGAAACTACCGCTGAAAAAGCGAAAGAACTCAGATCTTACGTTGAAAAATTGATCACGAAAGCGGTTAATACGTACGATGATAACGTTGAATACGAAACGACGAAGAAAGACGCAAAAGGCAAGGAAGTAACCGTTACGGCTGTTAAAGACGGTGCAAAGAAACTTGCTGCACGTCGTGCAATCATGGCAAAGACCTACGATTTGCAGGAAATCAAAGCATTCAACGAAAAGAAGAGCGACTACAAGGCAAGAACGGCTGACGTTCAGCACCCCTTGATGGACAAACTCTTTAACGAGATCGCGCCCAAGTACGCAGCTCGTAAAGAAGAACTTGGCCAGGGTGGCGGCTACACGAGAATTTACCTTCTCGGCGAACGTCATGGCGATGGCGCAGAAGTTGCTATCATCGAATTGGTTTAATTACCGAACGACAAATCCCGTGCAAAAATGCACGGGATTTTTTACTATATAGGGGGCAGGTACGCGTTGAATTAAAAAAAGCCTTTACTAAAAACGTCAGTGAAGGCTTTTAAGGTACTTATTTAAAGATACGTGTGCAGGCGACAGCCAATGCGTTAGGACCAATATGGCAGGAGATACTAAGCGAAAGCGGTTCGCAGTGTCGTAAGGGGATATCGGGGAATGCCGCTTTCAATTCTTCACAAAAGAGGGCAGCTTCTTCTTCGTTATGCGTATGCGCAACGTCTAATACCATTTCACCGTTTTGAACGTACTCAGCGTAATGATATTCCAGGTCGCTTTTAATTGCGGCTTTCATGGTTTCTTTGGCTTTGCTCATACTTCGAGCTAAAGCAAATTTATCCAAGCGTTCGCCGTGAATTTGTAAAATCGGTTTAATTTTTAAAATACCGCCAATCATGGCAGCGGCCGGTGTAACTCTTCCGCCGCGTTTTAAATATTTCATTGTATCGACAGCGATATAAATGGAAGAATGTGTGCCTGTTTTCTCTAACGCTTCCTTGATTTCGCTGGTATCTTTTCCTGCTGCAATCATTTTTAAGGCGTCGAGAACAGCATTTTCCAATGTTACCGAAATCCTATGGTTATCAACGACGTGTACTTTACCGTTGAAATCTTTTGCGAGCATGGTGGCGCTTGCGCAGGATTGGCTTAATCCCGAAGACATGGGAATGTGCAGTAGCTCGTCGTATTCTTTTAATACCGTTGACCACACTTCTTCCAAATCGCCAAGACTAGGCTGGGAAGTTGCGACGTTTGCTTGTTCGCCAAGCATTTTGTAGAAATCCGCTTGGGAGAGATTAACGTTTTCCAAATAGGGCTCGTTATTGATTAAAAAGGGCATCGGAACAACGAATATACCAAGCTCACGCGCTTCTTTTGGCGTGATACCGCTATTGCTGTCGGTCACGATTGCGATTTTTTTCTGTTCCATAATAACTCCGTTGGTTGGTATGTATATTTACACAATTACTCGCATAATCATATCAAATTTTTTCATTTTTGTCAATTCGTTGTACTCAATTTTATGTGAAGATATGATGAAATCAATATCTTTGTATTTGTATGGCGAAATAATCAAAAAAATGCAAGTAATAAACAGAAAAAAGTCTTTGACCGCTATTTACAAAGCTTGTGAAATATGGTATAATAGAAGTGAAAGGAAATGATGGATTAGGAGGCTGGTATGAAATTTGCCGTTTATGGTATTTTTGATGCCGAACGTGGAAGATTAGAAGAGCTTAGTAAATTGTACGGCTTTGAATACGTGGTGACAACAGAGCCAGTAGGGCTCGACAATCTTGCTTTCTGTGAGGGTTGCGACGGTGTATCTAGTCTTGGTAAAGTAGATGCAAATGAAACGCTGTTAAAAGCGCTCAGTGAAAGGGGTATTCGCTATTTTTCCACTCGAACAGTCGGTTACAATCATATTGATTTAAAAGCGGCGAAGAAATATGGTATTAGGGTAGGCAATTCAAGCTATCCCCCCGATTCCGTTGCGGAATTTACCGTTATGCTGATTTTGCTTTCTTTGCGTAAATATAAGCAAACGCTTTGGCGTCAGCAGGTCAACGACTATTCGTTGGCAGGCTTAAAGGGCGAGGTTCTTGGAAAAATGACGGTCGGCGTTATGGGTGGCGGTAAGATTGGCGGCAAGGTTATGGAGATTTTAAAAGGCTTCGGTTGTCGCGTTCTGTGCTGTTCTGATGACTACCGCGAGGAGATTGCAACCATTGCGGAATATGTGGATGCAGATACCATGTACGCGTTGAGCGACGTTATCACCTATCACGTACCCTATCTTCCGAGCACAAAATATATTTTAAATGATGATAGCTTAGCGAAGATGAAAAAAGGTGTGGTGCTCATCAATACCGCGCGCGGAGAGCTGTTTGATATCCATACGCTAATCAAAGGGATTGAAACGGAAAAGATCGGTGCGCTTGCAATGGATGTTTTTGAAGGGGAAGCAGGCATCTATCACGAAAACCGTGTTGCGGACATTTTAAAGAATCGTGATATGGCGTATTTGCGTCAGTTCCCTAACGTGATTATGACACCGCATATGGCTTTTTATACGCAGCTCAGCATGGATAGCATGATACAAATCAGTATAGAATCCTTGCTCGAATTTAATCAAAAGGGAACGTCAAAAAACGAGGTGGGGGAATAATATGCATTCACTAAAAGAATTATATCGAATCGGGAAAGGACCTTCATCCTCTCATACAATCGGACCTGAACGCGCATGTAAACTATTTTTATCGGAAAATCCCGATGCTACTTCTTTTTCGGTGCGTTTGTACGGCTCATTGGCAAAGACGGGCGAAGGGCATGGCACGGGTACGGTTATTGAAAGTGTTTTAAAAAACGTAACGTTGGAATACGACGAAACAACGCCCTGTAAGCATCCCAATACAATGGATCTCATCGCGTACATGGGTGCCAAAAAGACCGCACAGATGCGTGTTTATAGTGTCGGTGGTGGCGCTATTGAAATCGAGGGTAGAACGAGCGCGGAGGGTGCTTTGGTGTATCCTTTACATACCATGTTAGAAATTAGGCAGTATTGTGAAGAACGGCATATGCGTCTTTGCGATTATGTATTTGAATGCGAGGGCAATGAGCTTCGTTCCTATTTATCTGACGTATGGCTTACGATGAAGGATGCGGTGAAACGCGGCTTGACGAAAACGGGTAAACTTCCAGGCGGATTAGACGTAGAACGTCGCGCGAAGATATTGTATGATGGCGTTGTGGAAAACGAGGGCGCGGAATTTAGAGAAAACCGCCTCGTTTGCGCCTATGCGTTTGCGGTCAGTGAAGAAAATGCGTCGGGTGGCACAATTGTAACTGCGCCCACGTGCGGTGCATGCGGTGTTTTACCTGCGGTTTTGGTATACGCGCAAGAACGTAAAGGCTATACGGATAATGAAATTATCGATGCGTTGGCAACGGCAGGCTTGATAGGGAATCTTATCAAAACAAACGCTTCCATTTCAGGTGCAGAATGTGGCTGTCAAGCGGAAATCGGTAGCGCTTGCTGTATGGCAACGGCGGCATTAGCAGAGCTTCGAGGCTTAAATTTAGGTCAAATTGAATACGCTGCGGAAGTAGCGATGGAGCATCATTTGGGTTTGACGTGCGATCCGATTTGTGGATTGGTGCAAATCCCGTGCATTGAAAGAAACGCAGTATCGGCAATGCGTGCAATAAATGCGGTTTCATTGGCGTATTTTTTGACGGACAGTAGGAAAATTTCTTTTGATTTGGTTGTACAAACGATGTACGAAACGGGAAAAGACTTAAAAGGCTCTTATCGAGAAACCGCGGAGGGTGGCTTGGCAAAACTTTATAGGAAATAGCAAATGACATGGGCAGGTACGAGGTGAAAGCCTTTTTTAGGGGGAATTTTGCCTCGTATTTTTTTGCTTTTTAATAAAAAGGTAGAATAGTAAAAAAAATCAAAAAAATTTATCGAAAAACCCAAAAAAATGCTTGACAAATATTTTCAAATAGATTATTATATACAGGCATTGTTCGAGTGCAACTTATGGTTTATGGCCCAGTAGCTCAGTTGGTTAGAGCGCCAGCCTGTCACGCTGGAGGTCGACGGTTTGAGCCCGTTCTGGGTCGCCATAAATCCCCTCGCAATATTGCGAGGGGATTATTTTTTATTCCGTACAAACAAAACTCGCCCTCGGGTTATAGCCGAGGGCGAGTTTTGTCTATTTTATTTTTTAATCCATGCTATGCACAATGAAGTTCAAATGGTCGCCAATACGTTCCAAATTGCAAACAAGATTTACGAAAATCGTATTATTTTCAGGTTTACATTTTCCTTGGCTCAATCTTTCAATATGCTCTGCAACCAAATCTCGGCGCATACTATCGATTTCATCCTCTAATGCGTCCGATGCAGGAATCAACTCGCGTTCGTTATCCAACACAATACTCTTCACGTATCCATACTGCTCGTGAAGTTTTTCGTGCATCTTCACCAATTTCTCGTTGATACCTTCGGAAAATACGAGATTTTCTTTTACTTCGCGTTTGATATATTTCGTCAAATTATCCGCAAGCTCCGCAATACGGGCAATGTCACTGACGTTGCTGTGCAACGTGCTCACCAACTTCTCATCCGAAAGCGAAATGCCACTCGCCGACGTTCGAACCAAAT
>JAFUMY010000098.1 GCA_017482415.1 Clostridia bacterium | reverse complement strand
TAGGGGCATGTCGCTTGGGATTTCGTATAAAGACGCGGAAACCCTTCAAAAGGCAAGGGATATTAACTGCGTTTTGCTTGATAAAACGGCTACGCTGACGGTCGGACAACCGATTGTGACCGATTTTAAGGTCTTTAAAGGGGAAAAAAAGTATTTGCTTGCGATTTCTGCGGCGATAGAAAGCCATTCGAATCATCCGATTGCAGAGTGTATTCAAGCATATGCAACGTCTAAAACGCAGGATTATAATTTAGGAATTGAAAATTATTTCTACGAAACGGGTAAGGGCGCAAAGGGTAGCTATGAAAACACGAACTATCTTTTGGGCAATCGTCGTTTGATTTCGGGTATTGACGAAAAACAAAGCTATCAAATTGAAAAGGAGTTTTCAACACAAGGCAAAACGGCAGTCTTTTTAGCGACGGAAAGAGAGCTTTTGGCGGTGTTTGCGGTAGCTGATACCTTAAAGCCCGAAAGTAAGTCGGCAGTGGCAGCGTTGCGCGAAAAGGGCGTTCGCGTCGGTATGCTGACGGGGGATAATGAAAACGTAGCGAAAGCGATTGCGGAAGAAGTCGGGATTGACGATTATTACGCGGAAGCTTTGCCTGAGGATAAGAAAAACGCAGTTGAGCGAGTTCGCTCGGTGGGCGGGTTCGTGGCAATGGTTGGAGATGGAATCAACGACAGCCCTGCGCTTAAAGCCGCAGACGTAGGAGTTGCGATGGGCAACGGCACGGATATTGCAATCGATAGCGCAGACGTAGTCTTATCCAGAGGGGATATGCGTTTGGTTAGTACCATGATTGACCTGAGCAAAGCAACGGTTAGAAATATTAAGCAAAATCTCTTTTGGGCTTTTTTCTATAACGTGGCAGCAATTCCCATTGCAGCAGGAGTCTTTGCCTTTGCTGGTTTTACGTTAAATCCTATGATTGGTGCGGCGTGTATGTCGCTCAGTTCCCTTTTCGTAGTCACAAACGCATTGCGCTTGACGAGATTTCAAAAACAAAAAAATATTCAAGAAAATACAGAGGAATTATCTATGAAAAAGACGTTAAAAATTGAAGGAATGATGTGTCAACACTGCGTTGCACACGTTACGAAAGCCTTGAACGCCGTTGCAGGAGTTTCGAGCGTTGAAGTGAATTTGAAAAAGAAGACGGCAATCGTTGAATTTTCAGAATCGGTTTCCGATGAAACGCTGATTGCCGCAATTCAGGAAGCAGGCTACGAGGTTAAAAAGATTTCTTAAAAGAAACGACAAAAGTCACTTCATTATGACAAAATAAAGCAGAAAGTAATAGCTCCTATATGTTATCATATTCGCAAGAAAACATATCAGGAGGTATGAACATGTCTCAAATGCTACTATTAGACAAACGCACGCAAGGTCTTATCGAGGACTACGTTCCCCAAGGGGAGATTCTCGAAGGCGTTGTGTGCTTTTTTTCTGTCTTTGCCGATTATACGAGGGTGAAAATTTTATCCGCGCTCGCAATCAGTGAATTATGCGTAACCGATTTATCTCGAATTTTAGAAATCAATCAAACGACGGTTTCCCATCAACTTCGCTTCTTAAAGAGTGCAGGGATTGTTAAAAGCTGCCGACAGGGCAAAATTGTCTTTTATAGTCTTGTAGATGACAGTATAAATGACGTAATTTTGAAAGGAATTGAGTTTTTAGGCTGTTAAACGCATTATTTTTATGTGATTCCCTTGCAAAATCTTGCAATTTGGTATATAATAATGTAGTATGGGCGAATTAAAAGAAAAACTTAATCTGCTTCCCGAAAGTCCTGGCGTGTACGTAATGCTGGATAAAGACGGGATTGTGATTTACGTGGGAAAAGCGCGCGTTCTGAAAAATCGTGTGCGCCAATACTTCCACGCTTCGGCAAAGCCCGAAAAGGTTTCGGCAATGGTGGAGAATATTGCCGATTTCTATTACATCATCACCCAGACGGAGATTGACGCCCTCGCCCTTGAAAACAATCTTATCAAAAAATATAAGCCCAAATATAACATCCTCTTAAAAGACGATAAAACGTATCCGTACATTAAAGTTCATACCAGGGAAGATTTTCCGCGCGTATCGATTACGCGTAAAATCAAAAAAGACGGAAAGTATTTCGGGCCGTTTATGGGCGGTGTACGTTGTGGAGATTTGTTGGAGATTCTTGGCTCCGTATATAACGTACGTACCTGCTCGGTTACGATTGGTGAAAAGCCTAAAAAACCTTGTCTTGCCTATCATTTAGGGCGCTGTAAAGCCCCGTGTGCGCATTTGTGCACGAAAGAGGAGTACGCCGAAAGAATTAAATCGGTACTTTCCTTCCTGGACGGGAATTACGAGGAGGCGGAAAAGATTTTACAGGAGAAAATGCTGCGTTTTGCGGAGAGTGAGGAATTCGAGCTTGCGATGGAATACCGTGAAAAGCTTGCCATGCTTTCCAAACTGAAATTGAAGCGTATTACTTCGTTAAACCGTGCTTTAAATGCAGATATAATTGCTTTAAAGACCAACTTCATCTATTCGTCCGTGAACGTTCTTGTGACCCGTAGCGGCATTATGCAAGGCAGCAGCAATTTTGCGCTTGAAGACAGCTCGTTTACAGAGTCGGACGCCTTGACGGCGTTTATTGCACAATTTTATACCACGCATGAGCTGCCTGATGAGATTATAACGCAAGATTTTTGTGAAAAAGAGCTACTTGAAAAGTATTTTTTAGAGCGGTTTTCAAAGCGCGTAGAGATTATTCTTCCAAAGCTCGGGGTAAAACGCCAGCTTTTGGATATGGCAGAGAAAAATGCAAGCGATTATCTTTCGAAATCGATTGATAAAATCAAGCATAAAAACGATATGACGAAAAATGCATGTCAACGCTTGAAGGATATTTTAGACTTAAAGAAGTATCCCAAGCGCATGGAATGCTACGATATTTCCAACATCAGCGGTGTGGATAAGGTAGGCTCGATGGTAGTCTTTATTGACGGTGAAGCGGATAGAAACAGCTATCGTCGCTTTAAAATCAAGACCGTGGAGGGGGCGAACGATTACGCGTCCCATCAAGAGATGATGCGTCGCCGCTTGGCGAAATTAACATCGGAAGAAGCCGAACGTTTCCCGAAGCCCGATTTAATGATTATCGATGGCGGCAAGGGTCAGCTTTCGGCGATTAAAGAGGTTTTCGACGAGTTTGGAATTGAGGATATTGAACTGATTTCCTTAGCGGAACGCGAGGAAGAAGTCTTTACCTTATTCTCGTCAGAAAGCATTCGAATCGACCATAGAGACTATGCGCTCAAAATGCTGCAACGTATTCGAGACGAAGCGCACCGCTTTGCAATCACCTATTTTAGAAGCCTGCATTCCAAGCGCAATCTTGCGTCTGTTTTGGAGGAAATCGAGGGGATAGGGAAGAAAAAACGCATGGCGTTATTGGAAAAATTCCACACCCTTGATAAAATCATAGGCGCAACGGAAAACGAGCTTAGCGAAGCGGAGGGGATTGGTCCTGAGCTCGCGAAAAAAATTCGTAATTATTTCAAGGAAAATTTATAAATGCGAAAGATTAACTATCCCCTAATTGTAACCGATTTCGACGGCACCTTGGTAAAAGAGGACGGTACGATATCGGAAATAACGAAAAGGTCGATAACGGAATATATTCAAAACGGCGGACATTTCGTCATTTCAACAGGCAGAATGCCTGCGGGGATTTTACCGCGTGCGCGTGAGCTTGGTTTAAAAGGAATGCTTTCCTGCGGTCAAGGAGCCGTCATTCTCGATATTGATACAAAGCAAACGGTATTTGAAAGCCGTCTGCCGAATAAAACGGCGGTCGCCATTTGCAAAAAAATGGAAAGCTTGGGCTTGCATATTCACGTGTATACCCTTTGGGAGTATTATTCAAATATGGACGACGACGCGCTTAAAGACTACGAAAACGTCGTGAAAAGCAAAGCGATTGTCGTTACCGAGCAACCGATTTCAGAATACGTCGAAAAAGAGAATATCGAGCCGTATAAAATTATGGCGATGGTATATCCTGAGGACAACGAACGTATTCTCAATGCAATGAAAGCAGAAAACTTTCCAAACTGCTACGTTACGAGAAGTAACGCAATGCTTGTAGAGCTTGGGAATGCCAATAATTCCAAGGGTACGGCGGTTACCTATCTTGCGAAGCATTACGGGATACCGCTTGAAAAGACGATTGCCGTCGGGGACCAAATCAACGATCTTTCCATGTTAGAGGTCGCAGGACTTGGACTTGCGGTTAAAAATGCAGATCAAGCATTAAAGGAACGCGTCATAACCCTTGATTACACAAATGAAGAAGACGCTTTGAAAGAAGTGATAGAAAAATACGGCTATGAAAAAGCCTAACGCAAAGGATAGAAATGGAAATTTTAGCCCCTGCAGGGAATTATGAAAGCGCGTTGGCTGCGCTCAACAACGGCGCAAACGCAATATATTTAGGGCTTGCCTCGTCCTTTTCTGCTCGTCAAGGTGCAGGAAATTTTGACGAGGAGGCTTTTCGCGCGATTTTGTTGCAGGCGCATCTTTGCAAAGCAAAGGTTTACGTGGCTTTAAATACCGTTATTAAAGAGGGCGGAGCGGAGCTTGACAACTTCTTCAAGGACTTGCTGTTCGCTTGGAATGCGGGGGCTGACGCAATTATTTTACAAGACCCGTTTTTGGGGAAAATCGTGCATACAGCTTACCCCGAAATCCTTTTGCATTTGAGTACGCAGGCAGGGGTTTGTACTATCGAAGGGGCGAAATTTGCCAAGGAATGCGGTTTTACTCGCGTGATATTGGCGCGTGAAACGCCGCTTTCGGAAATTCAAAAAATCGCTTCGTTTATCGAAACGGAAACCTTTGTACACGGTGCGCTGTGCACCTGTTTTTCAGGACAGTGTTATTTTTCCTCGTTTGCAGGCGGAAATAGCGGCAATCGCGGCAGATGCAAACAGCCTTGTAGAAAATTATACGCTTATAATCGTAACGGGAACATCGATAAAAACTACGCCTTATCTTTATCCGATTTATGTGTTGGCGAGGATATTCAAAGGCTTATAAACGCAGGCGTTGTATCTTTTAAAATCGAGGGCAGAATGCGCCGTGCGGAATACGTAGCTGCGGCGGTGCGCTATTATAGAGCGATTTTAGACGGAGAATCGAACACAGCAGAACGCCTTTCTGATTTAAAACGCACGTATAATCGCGGCAATTATACGAAGGGGCTTGCCTTTGGACAGGACAAGCGATTTTTATCTACGTCGATTCAGGGACATTTGGGTGAAAAAATCGGGGTGGTTAAGGTTGTTAATCAAGCCTATTTTATCGATAGCAGCTTCCGTCCGCAAAAGGGAGACGGCTTCAAAATTATTCGTGACGGCATAGAGGTCGGCGGCGCGAGCTTTGTAAAATTGCAAGGCAAAGGTTTTATTATCGATTCGAAAACTCGTTTAAAAAACGGGGACAGCGTATTTATTACGACGGATACCGCGGTAAACGCACGCGTTTTAGCCGCTGAAAGAAAGGGAAAACTTGCGTTGGAGCTCTATTTTGCGGAGGGCGAAAAAGCCTGCGCGATTTGGTGTAACGAAAGCATTGAAAGCGATACCATTTTGCAATCGGCACAAAATCGACCTTTGACGGAAGAGGAAATCCGTTCTTGTTTTTTCAAAACAGACGGCTTGCCTATGGACGTTGCATTAAACGTAATCCTAAAAGGGAATGTCTTTATTCCTAAATCCGAGCTGAACGCTTTCCGTAGAAAGGTTTACGCTTACGTTTGCGATAAAATCCGTAGCTATGGCAGAATCGCTTTAACGAAAGAAAAGCTCCAACCTTTAACTACGCTTAAAGCAGGTAGGAACGCTAAAACGGCGGTTATCGCGGAAAACTTTGAGGGGATTGCGGCGGATATCGCAATTTTTAAACCGCAAAATTACGTTGATGAACTCCCGATAAGCTTTTTAGAGGGTAGCTTTGAGAAATATTTATATTATCCAGCTTTTGCAACCGCCGAGGATATACAAAGCCTTGCAAACTGGATAAAGGCATATAAGTTAGAGGGTATTTATGCAGAAAACTATGGTGGAATTACGTTTGCCAAAGAGCATAATATCAAGCTTTTTGCAGGCACGGGCTTTAATATAACAAATCGGCAATCGCTTTCCGTGCTTTTAGACAATGCTTGCCTTTCCTACTATGCAATTTCCAAAGAATTGAACGTAAAAGAAAGCGAAGCGCTGATGTCGGATAAAGCGTTTGCGTTATCGTCGGGCGGTTTAAAAATTATGGACCTTTGTTATTGTCCGTTTGGAAAAACCTGCGCAAAATGCGATAAAAAATCGGTATATATCTTGACCGATGAAAATGGACGTGAATTTCCTGTAAGACGGTACGTTTCGGCAAGCGGCGAATGCCGTTTCGAGGTATATAACTATGCGCAGTTGATTGGCGTTGGGCTTAAAAACGCAGGACAGCTTTTAGATTTAACGCTTGAAAAATCGCCTCAAAATGCGTATTCTGTAAAAGACGATGAAGCAGCGCAAAAGGCTATTTATGAAAATTATACGTCGGGGCATTATAAGCGCGGCGTACTGTAAGGAATTACTATGAACCAAAGAGCGATAGAAAAAACTGAACTGAATAAAATTCTGGCGCTTGTGGCGGAATATGCAGTGCTCGACGGCGGTAAAAAACGGCTTCGGGACACCCAGCCCAGCGCGGACGTTCAGGAGGTAAAACGCCGTTTGAAAATTACGGGCGAATGCCTGCGCCTACTTTTTGAACACGGCATATCAAAAATTGAGCATTTTCCTGAATTTTCCGACGAGCTTGGTAGGGCGAAGAAGGGCTCTGCATTGACTTGTGGAGAGCTGTTAAAGGCGGAAAATTTGCTTCGTTCAGCAAGAATTGCCCATACTTCTATCAATGGGATAAACGACGAGGAAATTACGGAAATGAAACAGATTTCCGAGCGTTTATATTATGACGTCAACTTAGAAGAGGACATTCGCACGAAGATTTTAAGCGATACAGAGGTAAGCGATTACGCAAGTGATAAACTCTACACGGTGCGTCGCGAAATTCGACTTTTAAACGAACGAATCCGCGCGCGTCTTGCCGAGTATTTGACGGGCTCGGAAGGAAAATACCTGCAAGACGGTATTATTACGATGCGTGATAACCGTTACGTGTTGCCTGTTCGCGCGGAATATAAACGCAATATCAAAGGCTTTATCCACGACCGTTCTGCAAGCGGCGCGACGTTCTTTATCGAGCCCGAAGAGGTTTTGGAAATGAACAACGAATTGCGTTCGCTTGCCGTAGATGAGAAAGAGGAGGTCGAGCGCATTTTAGGCGAGCTTTCCCGTCGGGTTGGGTTTATGTCGGACGAATTGTCCGTGGATATCGAGGTGCTGGAAGAAATCGATGCTTCGTATGCTCGCGCGGAATATAGCTACAAGCTGCATTGTGTAGCGCCTGAAATCAACGGCAGCGGCTTGATTGCAATCGATATGGGTAGACATCCTTTGATTGACCCTAAAAAGGTGGTGCCTGTTAGCATGTCGCTCGGCAAAGACTACCGTTTCTTATTGATTAGCGGCCCGAATACAGGGGGGAAAACGGTTGCCTTAAAGATGGTTGGACTCTTTTGCTTAATGGCAATGTCGGGGCTGTTTATCCCTGCAAAACGCGCGTCTATTTCGACGTTTGAAGAGATTTATTGTGATATCGGTGACGCACAAAGTATAGAAGAGAGCTTATCCACGTTTTCTTCTCATATAAAAAATATAATCGGCATTGTCAACGCTGCAAATTCGAGAAGCCTCGTTCTCATCGACGAGCTTGGCGGCGGCACGGACCCCGACGAGGGGCAGGCGCTTGCAAAAGCGATTGTTTCTCATCTACTCCAAAGCGGCTGCGCAGGCGTGGTTACCACGCATTATACGGCGTTAAAAGAATTTGCGTTTTCCGCTGAGGGAATCGAAAACGCTTGTATGGAATTCGATTCGGACACGCTGCAACCTTTGTACGTTATGCATATTGGGTTGCCGGGGTCGAGTAACGCCTTGGCGATTTCACGCCGTTTGGGCTTAAAAGAAAGCATTTTAAAAGAAGCTTTAAATAATTTATCCGAGGGCGCGCAGAAATTTGAAAACATTGTTCGCAGCGCAGAAGAAAGCCGTATAAAAGCGGAAGAAACCTTGCGGGAGACCAACCTTTTAAAGGTGGAATGGCAGGAAAAACTACATGCCTTAGAAACGGAGCAGGAACGCTTAAAAAAAGAGAAAGACAAGCTGTATGCTTCCGCGAAAACAGAGGCGCGACGTATCATCAACGAGCGAACGGCCTCCGCGGAAGAACTTTTAGAAGAAATTGAAGAGATATTCGCAAAAGAAAGTATTTCAGAAGCCGATTTAATCAAGGCGAGAACGCTTAAAAACCGTTTGTCCGATAAAGCATACGAAAGCGAGGCGGAAGAGAGCGTTTCAACGCAATACGAGCCCGTAAAAGCCGAGCGTTTAAAAATCGGGGATAGGGTGTTCGTTAAAAATATCGGGCAGGAGGGAACGATACAAAATATTCGTATCCCAAAGGGCGAAGCGGAGGTATTGTGCGGAAATATCCGTATTCGCAGTAAAATTTCAGAGCTTTCGTATATGATTTTGCCGTCAAAGGCACAAACTACTGCTAAGAAGTCGAAATGGCAAAAGCCTGGGAAGGACGATAAAGTGCAAATCAGCAAATCGCTTGCGCCCAAGCCCACGCCGTCGTTGGAAATCAACGTAATCGGACTTACGGTACACGAGGCTCTCCCTGACGTGGAGGCGTTTATAGATTCCGCAGTGATTGCAAACCTTGAAGAAGTGCGTATCGTTCACGGCGTTGGAACAGGCAAGCTTCGGGCGGGCATTCACGAGTTCTTACGCACGCATCGAAACGTTGAATCCTACCGCTTAGGCAAATACGGCGAGGGGGAAACAGGGGTTACAATCGTAAAAATCAAGTAATTTTCGCATATCCTCAAAAACTTGAAAATAGTATAGAATAAAAGGTTTTTGAGGTATGGGATTGATGGAAGATAGAGCTCTTCATAAACGTCGCGCCGTCAAGGTGAAAATCGTCAGCAATTTGGTGCTCGGGGTATTGATTCTCTCCATTGGAACGCTGTGCTTAGCACCGATTCAAGAAGAACCCGTTATCGATCTTAGTAGCGCGGAAATTTACGATTCGGCGAAAGAAAACGGCACGGGTGTTTCCTTGATGTTTAACGTCTATTGGGGAACGGACGAGGTTTATCAGATTCTCGATATTTTAGATGCACACCAAGCGAAAGCAACCTTTTTTATAGGCGGCTGTTGGGCGGATGATAACGTGGAATGCTTAAAAGAAATCCATAATCGCGGCCACGAAATAGGGAATCACGGTTACTTCCATAAGGATCATGCAAGCC
>JAFUMY010000011.1 GCA_017482415.1 Clostridia bacterium | reverse complement strand
GAACCCGTGCATTTGCTTTGGATTAATTTGGTTACGGACACCTTCCCTGCGCTTGCACTCGGAATGGAAAAGGCGGAAGACGACGTTATGAAGCAGCCGCCAAGATCTTCAAAGGCAGGGGTATTCTCCAACGGTATGGGCGTAGATATTTTATACCAAGGTATTTTGGTTGCTTTGCTTGTAATGGGCTCCTTCTTTATTGGTTATTATCTGCTTGCCCCCAGCCCGATATTGGCGCAGAGCCACGGTATGACGATGGCGTTCTTGACCATGTCCATGGCGGAAATTTTCCACAGCATGAATATGCGTTCGCAGCGCGGTAGCTTATTTAAGGTGAAGAGCAATAACAACGTTCTTTGGCTTGCAGCAGTCGGTACGTTTGTTTTGACAACGCTCGTTTGCGAAGTGCCTTTCTTGGCTTCCGCATTCGGTTTTGCGACAGTCGGCTGGTTGGAGTATGGGGTTGCAATGCTGATGGGCGTACTCATTATTCCTATCGTAGAGCTTGTGAAATTCTTCCAACGCCTGTATGCGCGTAAAAAGCAGAAGTAATCCAGTAGGCTTTTCAATCGAAGAAAAAAAATTAAAGCTCGTACCATGTTCGCGTTGAAAAGCAAAAAAAAATCAAAAAAATCGCAAAAAACTATAGTTTTTTTTCGTCAAACCCTTGACCGAATGAAATAGATATGCTATAATAGTACTTGTAAAAGCAGGATTTTACTTTTAAATGGGTAAAAATTAGATGATTTGATACCTGCTTACAGGAAACGGCATAAGGATTTGGCGTTTCAAGCGATTTGGAAATTATAATTTTTCCGCAAGGTGAAAGGACGCGCTTTGCGGAGAAATTAAAATTATAAAAGGAGAGCGGTCCAACGCAACGGACTGAAAGAGGTAAACAATGGGCGGATTCGAAAACGATAAAAGAAAAAAGAAGGCAAAGGATGGATATTCTCAGCAGGGTGGATACGAAGATCTTCGCTTTTGGATACAAAGATTAGAGGATGTAATCACTAAACAGTTTGAGGCACATCAACAATCTGAGACTATGAGCAACAATCTTATCGGCATGCAGATTTCTGCATTGAACGGTGAGTTAGAATCTCGTTTGAAGAAGACGATGACTGCGGTTTCGCAGGAAATTCGTTTTAGCTACAAGCAGAACCAAACGATTTACGATAGCTTGAGCAAGACCATTTCCAAGGACTTGGTTGAAAAATTGCAGGCAATCGAAACGATGCTTGCCGCTTTGGAACAGCTTCAGTCCCTTGCTACGAAACTTGAGGAAGTAAGACTCAACGGTTTGCAGACGCAGGCATCTTGTGATGCAATCAGCGCGCTCGTTTCCGGTGAAGTAAATCCTAAGCTCGACGCACTCTCCGAAAAGCAGGCAAAGCTTGATGAAATTCAAAACGTGCTTGCAGAAGTTAATGCAAAGCTCGAAGGTTTCCTTCCCACGGAAGAAGACTATAATAAACTCGTAGAGTCTATCAATGAAAAAACGCAGGAAGCAAACGCTCAGGTCCTTGACGCGATTGCAGCAATTCCCGCAGCTGAAAACGTTGATTACAACCGTATCGTTGTAGAAGTAGGCGATAAGGTTCTCGATCTTTTGAACGAGATTAAGGGTACGGACGAAGAGAAAGTTCCCGCAGGTCCCGTTGAAGCGAAGATTGACTACGATAGAATTATCTACGGCGCAGCGGAAAAGGTTATCGAGTCCTTGCCTTATCCTGAAAAAGTAGATTATAACCGTATTGAAGAAATGCTTGCGAAGGCGGCTGCTCCCGAAGTGGATTACGAGCGTCTTGCAGAGCTTGTTGCTTCTAAGATTGCGGCTCCCGAGGCTCCTGCGGCACCCGAAATCGATTATGACCGTCTTGCATCTCTCGTTGTTGAAAAAATGACGGCTGGTGCTGAACAGACCTGTGACGTTGTCCTTGACGAAGCAGGCATCAATGAAATTGCCGATAAAGTTGCGGCTAAGCTTGAAATTGACTATGATAAGGTTGGTCAGGCTGCACAGGCAGCGCAGGTACAGCCCGAAGCTGTAAACTACGACCGTATCGCTGAAATCGTTGAAGAAAAGCTCTCCGCTGAAGAACCTACATACGACCTCGTTCTCGATGCAGAAGGTCTTGATGCAATCGCAAAAGGCGTTGCAGAACAGCTCTGCGCAGTATGTGTTCCTTGTGAAGCACCTGTTGAAGAAGCAGTTGAGGAAGTCGTAGAAGAAGTTGTGGAAGAAGCTCCCGTTGAAGAACCTGTTGCCGAGGTTGTAGAGGAAGCTCCTGTTGAAGAACCTGTTGCTGAGGTTGTAGAGGAAGCACCCGTTGTGGAAGAGCTTGCAGTTGCAGCTGAGCCCGTTTATGAAGAAATCGACAATCAGTTGGTTGACGCTGAAACCGGTCTTGTAATTCGCTTGAAGAAGAGCTTCACGGCTAAGATGAAACAGAGCGATGAAAAAGTTAAGGAATATTACAGTGACATTAAGAACGAGCTTACCTCCTATAAGAGATTGAACTCGAACGTTAGCTGGCACGGCGACAGATTTAACTATGGTCGTGACACGGTAGCGAAAATCAATATCAGCGGTAAGACGCTTTGCTTCTATCTTGCTTTGGACCCCAACGATCCCGAATACAAGACGACCGTATATCATCAGAGAGACGTAAGCGCACAGAAAGCTTATGAAAACACGCCTTTCATGGTTAAGGTTAAGAGTGATGCGGCTGCGAAGAAAGCGCTTCGTTTGGTTGGCTATTTGGCAGAAAAGATCGGCGCGGAAAAGGAAACGAATTTCGAACCTGTTAATTACGTAGACGAATTCGGTTACGAATCCACGAAACAGCTTTTCGATACTGGTTTTATCAAAGCGACGAAAGAAAAGAAAGTTGATTTCGATTTCTAATCGCTAACAACAAAAGAAACAAACGAATAAAAGAAAGAGAGCTGATAATTCCATATTTTCGGCTCTCTATTTTATAGGCGGAAATTTCCGCCAAGGAGAAAAACAATAGCAGTGAAGGAGAAAAAATTGGACAATTCACGTCATGAGGCGCAAAATAACGCCCCTAAAAAAAGACGTCGTACTAAAGATAAAAATCCAATGGGCACAGCTTTTGACCTTTCCTCGTCTATGTTTTCCGAACTCACGGAAACAGCGCCGTCTCCTAAAAAGGTATCGGTGAAAAAGCCGATTCCCCGAAAGAATAAGAAACAGGCGACCGAGCAGGTAAAAACGGAAGAAAGGAAGGAAAAAAGTAAAGCAAAATCGAATAGAAAATTGCAAACCTCAACAAAATCTGAGATAAAAGCAGAGCCCAAAAAGAAAACGGCAGCAAACAAAAAATCAAAACCCGTTAAAGTGCTTTTTTTGGGCGGTGTTGGCGAAATCGGTAAAAATATGACCGCCCTTGAATACGGCAACGATATCATTATTATTGACGCAGGGCTGACATTTCCCAACAGTGAGGATATGCCTGGCATTGATTCGGTTGTTCCCGATATCACCTATTTGGCTCAAAATAAGGATAAGGTGCGCGGTATTCTACTCACGCACGGTCACGAGGACCATATCGGCGGCATTCCTTATCTAATGAAAGAACTGAATCCAAATACGCCGATTTATGGGACAAAGCTTACGTTAATGCTGACGGATAATAAACTCCAAGAACGCCGCATTCAAAACGTTTTAGAGCGTGTTGTGCAACCGGGGGAAAGGGTGCAGCTTGGTGCATTTGAGGTCGAATTTATCAACGTGAATCATTCTATTTCAGGTGCTTGCGCGCTTGCGATTCGCACCCCGAATGGTCTTATCTATCACAGCGGTGACTTTAAAATCGACTTGACACCCGTAGCAGGCGAGCCGATTGATTTCAAGAGGATTGCAGAGCTTGGCAAGGAAGGCGTTTTGTTGTATATGGCAGAATCGACCAATATCGAACGCCCTGGTTATACCATGAGCGAAACGGTTGTTGGAACAACGCTTGATCATCTGTTTTCGGAAAATATGAACCGCAGATTGATTATTGCAACCTTTGCTTCCAACGTACACCGCTTGCAGCAGATTATTGATTTAGCGGTCAAATACAGAAGAAAGGTCGCTTTGTCGGGCAGAAGTATGTTCAAGGTAGTGGATGCTGCTGTCAAGATTGGTGAGTTAAAAATTCCCGAAGGGATTTTAATTGATATCGAAAAATGCAAAAATCTTTTCGATGGCGAGCTTGTAATCGTTTCAACAGGCTCACAGGGCGAGCCCATGAGCGCGTTGACAAGAATGGCAATGGGGGAATTTAACCGTGTAACGGTTGGAGAAAACGACACGATTATCATTTCCGCAACGCCAATCCCCGGTAATGAAAAGATGGTATACCGCGTCATCAACAATTTGTATAAAAAGGGCGCGCGCGTCGTATACGAGAGCTTGGAGAAAATTCACGTTTCCGGCCACGCCTGCCAAGAAGAGCATAAGATTTTGCATAGCTTATTAAAGCCGAAATTCTTTATTCCTGTTCACGGCGAATATAGACATTTAAAACGCCATGCACAGCTTGCAACGGCGCTTGGCATGCCGAAGCAAAATATCTTAATTACAGAAATCGGCAACTGCGTTGAATTGACGGAAAAATCCATTAAATTAGGCGAAAACATACAGGCAGGTACGCGATTAATCGATGGTGAGGGCGTTGAAGATTATGGCACAAGCGAGGTTATGAAGGATAGATTAAAGATGTCTGCCGACGGTGTGTGCGTCGTTTCGCTTGCCGTTACAGGCAACTACGTTATCAATGACCCTGTTATCGAAGCGCACGGTTGTGTATTCACGGGCAAGGACATGGAAACGGATATGCGCCCTGTAATTAGTCGCGCCGTTGAAAGCTATAATTACGAAAACGGGAACAAGGAAGAGCTTGCTGCCGTTGTCAAAAAAGCCCTTAAAAACTATTTCTACAAAAAGACGAAACAAGCACCCTTGATTGTGGTGTCGATTTTGGACGTATAAAATGAAATATACTGCCTCTTTGGTGAAACTGAATATTGACGAACGAATTTCCGCGCGCAGAGCCGACGCTTTGTCGCGCGGTATTCCCGTTGCGGACGACGAAACGCTCAATTTTCTACTTCTGACGCTTGCCGCAACGAGGCCAAAACGAATTTTGGAGATTGGTACAGCCGTAGGGCTTTCGTCCGTTGCAATGCTTTTGGCATGCCCTTCCGCGCGCTTAACGACGATGGAACTTGAGGAGGAACGCTATATTGAAGCAAAGGAAAACTTTGCTGATTTTGGCGTTTCTGACCGCGTGAACGCGTACCTGGGTGATGCGGGCGAGATTTTGGCAATGATGGACGGCGAATATGATTTCGTGTTTTTAGACGGCCCAAAGGCACAGTATGAAAAATATTTATTCGACTTAAAGCGCCTAATGAAAAAAGGCGCGTTGCTCTTTGCTGACGACGTGCTTTTATACGGCTGGGTCAGCGGGGAAGAGCCTACGCCGCAAAAACGGCATTCAATCGTCGATAAAATCCGTTCATATTTGGAAACGGTCACCAAAGATCCAGAGTTTATTACGTCGGTCTTAAACGTAGGAGATGGGGTCGCGCTTTCGGTATATCAAGGCTCGGACAAGCAGTAAACCACAAAGGAAAAGGGGATAAGCGTATGAAAACGGAATTGCTCGCGCCTGCGGGCAGTTATGCAAAATTAAAAACGGCTTTTCATTTCGGAGCCGATGCGGCGTACGTTGGCGGAAAGAATTTTTCTTTGCGCACGTTTGCGGATAATTTCACTCTTGAAGAGCTTTCATCTGCGACAAATTTCGCACATTCTCTGGGTAAAAAAGTATACGTAACGGCAAATATTTTTGCAAAAAATGCTGATTTTATGGCTTTGGAGGAATATTTTAAAGCTTTGGAATCCATTGGAGTGGATGCGGTGATTATCAGCGACCCTGGTGTGGTGTATTTAGCGAAAAAGGTTGCCCCGAAGCTCGCTATTCATTTGTCGACGCAAGCAAATACGACGAATAAGTATTCGGTGAAGTTTTGGGCGGAACAGGGCGTTTCCCGCGTAATCTTAGCGCGCGAATTATCCCTTTTGGAAATTGCCGATATTCGTGACTTTAACCCCGATACGGAATTGGAAGCGTTTGTTCACGGCGCGATGTGTATTTCGTATAGTGGCAGGTGCTTGCTCTCTGATTATTTAGACGGACGCTCGTCCAATCGCGGTGCATGCGTACAGTCCTGCCGCTGGCGCTACGAGGTGCGCGCGCTCAATGCAACGAATGGGGAAAGTGAATGGCTGCCTCTTGAAGAGGATGAAAAAGGTGCGTATATCTTTAACAGCAAGGACTTGAATATGTTAGCATATTTAAAGGAAATGGAGGGGGCAGGTATCAGTTCATTCAAGATTGAGGGCAGAATGAAGAGCGGATATTACCTCGCTACGGTCATCAATGCCTATCGTCGAGCGATGGACGGGAAAGGGTTGTCAGAATCGGAAATCGAGCTTTCAAACGTTGCCCACCGCGAATATACGACGGCGTATACGCTTGGCAAAAACACGCAAACGGTGAACTATGACGACAGTCAATCCAAGGGCGATTATACCTATATAGCCGACGTAATCGGTATGGAAAACGGCTTCGTGATTGCGGAAATGCGCAACCGTTTTAAAGAGGGTAACGAATTGGAGATTCTTTCCCCCGATAGCAATTTTAAAAAGACGTTTATAGCGGAAGAAATTTACGACTTAAAAGGAGAGCGGATTTTGGACGCAAAGCTTGTACAGGAGCATTATAAAATCAAATGCCCGTACGATTTACAGGCAGGCGATTATTTGCGTAGAAAGAAGTGATAGGGCATATGCCAAGGAAGGAAAAGGACATGAAGAAAATTCTTTTAATTGCAACGGGTGGTACGATTGCTTCGCATTCGAGCTCGAAAGGTCTCAGTCCTCAAATTGCGGCGGAAGGGCTTTTAAAATGCGTTCCCGAGGTTTTGGAGTTCTGTCAGCCCTCGGCAATTCAGATTTATAATATCGACAGCACGAACGTCACGCCCGAGCATTGGATAAAACTTGCGGAAACGATTCGCGACAATTACGACGCTTACGACGGGTTTGTGGTTTGTCACGGTACGGACACGATGTCGTATACGGCGGCAATGATTTCGTACATGGTACAGCATTCCCCGAAGCCGATTGTCTTTACAGGTTCGCAGCAACCAATCGATAAAGAAGACACGGACGGCAGAATCAACCTTCGCGATAGCTTTTTATATGCGACAAGCGAGGCGGCTTCCGACGTTGTAATCGTATTCCAAGGCAAGGTCATCGCAGGTACGCGCGCGAAGAAGATTCGAACCAAAAGCTTTAATGCATTTACCAGTGTGGATTTCCCCAACCTTGCGGCTATTCGCGACGGTAGGGTGATTCAGTATATCACGACGCCTAAACAAGCCGCGCCTGAATTTTATTTGGAATTAAACGGGAAGGTCGGCTTGTTAACGCTGACGCCTGGCGCAAAAGGGGAAATACTCGACGCATACTTTGCTCATTACGATGCGGTGGTATTGTCTGGCTACGGTACGGGCGGAATTCCCGACAGCGATTATTATGGATTCTATGAAACCATTCAAGGCTGGGAGAAAAAGGGCAAAACGTTGGTGGTGACGACGCAAGTTCAGCAAGAGGGTAGCGATATGAACGTTTACCAGGTCGGCAGAGGTTTTAAAAATCGCTTTGATTTATTGGAGAGCTATACGATGACGTATGAAAGCATCATCACCAAGCTCATGTGGATATTGGCGCAGGTTCGCGACGACGATAGCGTCCGCGAGCTGTTCTATCGCTGTGTAAATTACGATTTAATTGGTTAAAGGTATAGGGCAGGTACGAGATGAACGAACAATTCACCTTTCAAAGCATAAAATATAAACGTCCTGATTTCGAGGCGTTAAAAGTCTTTTATGAGGAATTGAATGCCCGATTAAAGTCGGCGAAAACGTATGAAACGGTGCGGGAATGCATTTTTGAGGAAGAACGCTATTCCTCGACGGTAAACACGATGGGTACGATTGCTACGGTGCGCCATACCGTAGACACTTCGGACAAATTTTATGAGGCGGAAGTAGAGCATTTCGATCGGAAGTATCCCGAAGCAATGCCGTATATGCAAGCTTTTAACGCGGCGCTTTTAGAATCGCCCTTTAAAAAGGAAATCGATAGAGAGTTTGGCGCGCAGTTTTTAAAGGCGGTAAAGCTTGGCTTTGACAGCTTTTCGGAAAAGAATATTGCGCTTATGCAAGAGGAAAGCGAGCTTGTCAATCGTTATCAAAAGCTGACGGCAGCTTGTAAAATCTCCTTTGACGGCGGCGAACATAATTTATACGGGATTTTAAAATACTTTTCCGACCCCGATCGTTCGGTCCGCAAAGCAACGGCGCAAAAATATGCTGATTTTTTTGAGGAAAACGATAAAGAGCTTGGGGATATTTTTGACCGCTTGGTGAAGCTCCGTCACCAGATGGGCATCAATATGGGCTTTAAAAATTTTATTCCGCTTGGGTATATGCAGCAGGGACGTATGGATTACGACGAAAAGGACGTTGCTTCGTTTAGAAAGCAGGTACTTGAAGAGCTTGTGCCCTTCTGCTCGGAAATCTACCAAGCGCAGGCAAAGCGTATCGGCGTGGAGAAAATCCGTTATTACGATGAACAGTTTATCTTCTTGGACGGAAACGCCGTTCCGATTGGCGATCGTGCGTATTTGGTTGAGCAAGCTTGCAAAATGTATCACAATATGAGCAAGGAAACGGGCGAGTTTATCGATTTCATGATCGAGCATGAGCTTATGGATTTGGACAACAAGCCGAACAAAGCGGCGACGGGCTATATGACGACCTTGAACGATTACAAGGCTCCGTTCGTATATTCCTGTTTCAACGGTACGACAGGCGATGTGGACGTTTTAACCCATGAAATGGGGCATGCTTTCGCAGGATATATGGCGATGCGGCATCAGCCTTTACAGGCTCTTTGGAGCGAGCCGACGGATATTGCAGAAATTCATTCGATGTCCATGGAACAGTTCGCTTATCCGTATGCAGAATTATTCTTCGGTGAGAAAGCGGATAAATACCGTTTCCAACATTTACAGGAAGCACTTACTTTCGTGCCGTTTGGGGTAGCCGTTGATGAGTTCCAGCATATCGTTTACGAGAATCCCGATATGACGCCTAACGAGCGCACGGCGGCTTGGCGTGAGCTGGAGAAAAAATATATGCCTTGGCGAGACTACGGCGAAGAAAATGCGTTTTTCAACCGTGGCGGCTTGTGGTATCATAAATTGCATATCTATCACTACCCGTTCTATTATATCAATTACACGTTGACGACGATGGGAGCGATGGAGTTTAAGAAAAAACAAGCGGAGGATAAAACCACTTGTTGGCAGGATTATATGACCCTTTGTAAGGTCGGGGGCTCGCTTGGGTATTTGGATACGCTCCGCGCGGCGAATTTGGCGAATCCTTTTTTAGCAGGCGGCGTAAAACGCGCAGTGTCGTATGCAATCGATATTTTGCGCAAGGAAATGCAAAAAACGGAGGCTTGAGGATATGAGAAAAACACAGCTTAAAAAGTATGCAAAATTGCTTGCAAGGGTTGGCTTGAACGTCAAGAAAGGTCAAACGGTCTTTATCGAAGCGGCGCTTGATCAGCCCGATTTCGTAACCATGGTCGTGGAGGAATGCTATAAAGCAGGCGCAAGTGAGGTTTACGTGGATTGGAGCCACCAGCCCGTATCGAAGCTCAACTCCAACTACCGCAGCTTAGAATCTCTTTCGGAAATGAACCCTTGGGTAAAAGCGAAATGGGAATTCAAAGCAAAAAATTATTCCTGTCGGCTTTGGATCGAGTCGGAGGACCCCGATGGCATGAGCGGTGTAGACCAAGAAAAAATGAGCAAGGCGCGTCAGGCGTTGTATCCGCAGGTCAAGCCCTTTAGACAGGCGCTTGAAAATCGTCATCAGTGGTGTATTGCCGCTGTTCCTGGAAAAGCATGGGCAAAAAAGGTATTCCCCAATCTTTCCGCAAACAAAGCGGTGGAAGAGATGTGGAAGGTGATTTTACACACCGCTCGCGCGGATGGGAAAAACCCGATTGCGGCTTGGAAGGCGCACAATGCCGATCTGGATTCACGTTGCGCGTATTTAAATGGGCTCGGCTTGAAGTATCTCGAATACAAGAGCTCGAACGGCACGAATCTCACTGTGGAGTTAAACGAGGACGGCGTATTCGCAGGTGGTAAGGAAAAGACCTTGCAGGGCAGAATTTTCAATCCGAATATCCCCACCGAAGAGGTATTCACTTCCCCCAAAGCAGGGAAAGCGGAGGGGATTGTATATTCCACGAAGCCCTTGTCGTATATGGGCGAGCTGATTGAAAATTTTTCTTTGCGTTTCGAAAATGGTAGCGTTGTGGAAGCGAAAGCGGAAAAGGGCGAAGAGCTCTTAAAACAGATGGTTTCCATGGACGAGGGTGCGGGAAAGCTTGGCGAATGTGCCTTGATTCCGTATGATTCTCCCATCAACGAATCGGGAGTATTGTTCTATAATACACTCTTTGACGAGAACGCAAGCTGCCACTTTGCCCTGGGGCATGGCTTTAACGAATGCTTAAAAGGCTTTGAAAAATTGACGGACGAGGAATGCAAAGCGCGCGGCATCAATGACAGTATGATTCACGTGGATTTCATGATTGGTTCGAAGGATATGTCGATTGTTGGTATCACGAAAGAGGGAGTCCGCGTTCAGATTTTTAAGGACGGAACGTGGGCATTTTAAAAGGCTGTTTAAACGATTGAAAATTACGTTATAAATAACGTAAACGATATACGAGGTGAAAAGTATGACGAAGATAGATATTTTTTCAGGCTTTCTTGGCGCAGGTAAAACAACGCTGATTAAAAAGCTCATTAAGGAAGCCTATGCAGGCGAAAAAGTTGTGTTGATTGAAAACGAATTCGGGGAAATCGGTATCGACGGCGGTTTTCTGCAAGACGCAGGCGTGAACGTTACCGAAATGAATTCTGGTTGTATCTGTTGTTCCCTTGTCGGGGATTTTTCAAAAGCATTGCAACAGGTTATGTCTAAGTACGCGCCCGACCGGATTTTGATTGAACCGTCGGGGGTAGGCAAACTCAGCGACGTTATTAAGGCGGTTGCTAATGCCAACTTAGCGGACGGAAAACTCAATGCATTCTGTACCGTTGTGGACGCGGCAAAATGCAAGATGTATATGAAGAATTTTGGCGAATTTTTTAACGATCAGGTATCGAATGCAAGCTGTATCATTCTTTCCCATACAGATAAAACGTCGGAAGAGAAGCTGGCTACGGCTGTCGCTTTGCTCCGCGAAAAGAACGATAGCGCAACCCTCGTTACGGCAAGCTGGTCGGCTTTGGACGGCAAAGCAATCCTTGCCGCTATGGAACAGGAAAATTCCTTGGAAGCCGAGCTGAAACGTCTTGCCGAAGAAACGGAACACCACCACGAGCATCATCACGAGCATGAATGTTGCGAGCATGAACATCACCACGAACACGCGCATCATCACCACGATGAAGAGTGTGATGATCCTGATTGCTGCTGTCATCACCACCACGAGCATGATTGTTGCGAGCATGAACACCACCACGAACACGCGCATCATCACGATGAAGAGTGTGATGATCCTGATTGCTGCTGTCATCACCACCATGAACACGGACATGGTACCCATGAACATCATCATGAGCACCACCACGGGCATCATCATGCAGACGAGGTGTTCACGAGCTGGGGCAAGGAAACTACGCATAAATATACGCAGGCGGAACTCGTTGCGGCGCTCCAAGAAATCGGCGACGAAGAGAAATATGGTACGGTGCTTCGCGCGAAAGGTATTGTCGAGGGCGACGGCGTGTGGCTGCACTTTGACTACGTCCCTGGAGAACCTGACGTGCGCGAAGGCTCGGCAGGGGTGACGGGCAGACTTTGCGTTATCGGCTGCAACTTGAACGAAACGGCTTTGGAAAGCTTATTGAAAATTTAATTACGGAGCAATACACTTATGAAACAGAAACTTCCTACTGAAACTCCCGTTTATTTATTTTTGGGATTTTTGGAATCGGGCAAAACGAAATTCATTCAAGAAACGATGGAGGATCCCCGTTTTTCAAACGGTGAAAAGACCTTGCTTCTCGTCTGCGAGGAGGGGGAAGAAGAGTATTCCACGATTTCCTTTGCTATGCCGGAATGCACCGAGCTTGTCGTAATCGACGATAAAGCAAAGCTCACGGAAGAATACCTGGCAGAGTTGCAATTAAAGTACGGTGCCGAGCGTGTTGTTGTTGAATATAACGGCATGTGGGAGCTGGGCGAGCTGTTCAACGCCATGCCCGAAGGCTGGATGATCAATCAGGTAATGACTTTCTTTGATTCGAATACGTTTTTGAGCTATAATGCGAATATGCGCCAGCTTGTATATGACAAGATTGAGAATGCGCAGCTTGTTGTTTTTAATCGATTCGATGATACCATGGACAAGATGAGCTTCCATAAAGTGGTTCGTGGAATCAGTAGAAGATGCGATATCGTCTACGAGCATACCGATGGAAAAGCCGACTTTGACGATATTGAAGACCCGCTGCCTTTCGACGTGAATGCGCCTGTAATTGAGATTGCGGATCGGGATTACGCATTCTTTTATCGCGATCTTACGGAAGACCTCGAATCGTATATTGGTAAGACGGTAAAATTTCGCGGTTTGGTGGCAACGGACAAGCGGTTAGAGCCACAGGATATCGTTGTTGGCAGACATGTAATGACCTGCTGTGAAGCGGATATTCAGTATTGCGGACTCGCTTGCGTTTTACCCGAAGTAATGGATTTAAAAACGCGTGATTGGATTCACGTAACGGCAAAGGTAGCTTTTCAAAAGCACCGTATTTATAAGGGAAAGGGTCCCGTTTTGGTAGCGGAAAAGGTAATCATCTGCGAAGAGCCCGAAGAACAGCTCGCAACCTTTTATTGATTTGGCGCAATTACAGATTTATAGGTAAGGACGGAGCAAAGAATGTTACTAAAAAAGATGAAGAACCTGTATTTGCAAGCAGGGAATAAATTTCAATATTTCATACACCGATATTTTTATATTTTGACGGCAATCTTGATTACGTTCATTTCACTGTTTACGCGCTATTCGGTTGTATTTCATCCTACGCGCGACGTGGTTGCGTTCGTGTTCGAATGGATGAAAGACATTAAAGAGGTTGGATTTCAAAATTTCTATACGGTAGACAGCGATTATTCTCCGTTGTTTTTGTTTATCGTCGGGATTTTTACAAAGCTGCCCGCAGGTGAAGTTGTAACCATTAACGGCTTGAGCTTTTATAAAAATTGGATGGTATATCTAAAGACCACTTATTTTTTGGTTGAAATCGCAATTGCAATCGGGATTTATTTGATTATAAAAACGGTCACCAACGATAAAAAATCAGCATGGCTCGGATATATTGTTTATTTATGTTTACCCGTTCAGTTTTTTAATTCTGCGGTTTGGGGCAATGCCGACGTTTTGTATTTTGTCTGCTTTGTCTATATTATTTATTTTATATTGAAAGAGAAAGACGGTTACGCATTTTTATTTACGGGAATTGCCTTTGGAATAAAGTTACAGGCTGTATTTGTGTTGCCTTTTTTAGTCTACTTGCTGATTAGCGGAAAAGTAAAATTATATAAGGTGGGGCTGTTGCCGATAGGGCTTTTACTTACCTTTCTTCCCGCATATTTTTGTGGAGCAAGCTTCTTAGAACCGTTTGCATTTTTCAAAAAACAGCTTGACGGATATTCGCTGTTGACTTTGGGTTGTGCGAATATTTGGCATTTAATTAACATTAGATCGGGCGCGATGGAAATATTCGAGGGCGGTGCGACGATTCTTGGGTTGTTACTGATAGGCGTATTTACAGCGATTATATTTGAGCGAAAAATCAAGCTTACGAAAGAAAATCTAATTTCAGTTGCAGTATTTATGCTCGCGATTGTACCAATGTTTTTACCGCATATGCACGAAAGATATTTTTACGTTTTAGACGTATTTATCGTAGTATATTGCTTGGTGACAAAGAAACGCTATTATTTAATATTGCTTATGCAGTTATCAAGTGGAATCGCATATCATAATTACCTTTCGGGACGGCATTTTATTGAAGCTTTGGGAGAAGATTCCGTACATATTGCATCTTGGATAAATCTGTTCGTTTTAGCAACGATTTTCTTGGACCTTTTAAAACTTCCACGCGAAGGGAGCATGGAAGAATGCGCGGAAGCATACAAAATGCAAGGCGAAGAACTCAAGGTTGCATTTGCCGTGGAAAAGCGCGAAAAAATGCTTAAAGAAATTGAGGAAAACCGAGTGAATAAGGTGGAAGAGCGCACAGAGAAACAGGAATAGAAAGATGAAGATAACAAAACTCCGCCGCGCGATATTACCGCGCGGCGGAGTTTACTATATAAAAAAGCACTTCAAACGAAGTGCTGAATTTTTGGTATAGCGGCGAAGAACGAACTCCGCTTTACAATCGCCCGTGTATGAATACGAGTTACGCTATCTTTGCAATCAACGGCTACAAAGTTCATACGCAATTACCGTTGACAGCCTGGTACTCCCGACGAGAATCGAACTCATAATTGCCCCTTAGGAG
>JAFUMY010000097.1 GCA_017482415.1 Clostridia bacterium | reverse complement strand
TTTACACGGCGTTACGGGCAGCGGTAAAACAGAGATTTATTTGACGCTGATTGCAGAATGCTTGAAACAGGGCAGGAGCTCGATTTTCCTTGTGCCTGAAATTTCCTTGACACCGCAAATGCTGGCACAGCTTCGCGCACGTTTTGGGAAGAATGCGGCGATTTTGCACAGTGGACTTTCCGCAGGCGAGCGTTTTGACGAATGGTGGCGACTTCGCACGGGCGAAGCAAAGATTGCAATTGGCGCAAGAAGCGCGATTTTCGCGCCCTTGGAAAACCTTGGCGTTATCATTATCGACGAGGAGCACGATTCGAGCTATTCCAGTGAATCAGCTCCCAGGTACAACACCTTTGACGTAGCGCTTTTGCGCGCAAAAAAGAATGGCTGTAAGCTGGTTTTGGGAAGCGCAACTCCCTCGGCGGAAACGTATAAACGAGCAAAGGACGGCGAGTTTTCCTTGATTCGTTTGGAAAAGCGTATCAACAAACGCCCGTTGCCCGAAATCATTATTGCGGACATGCGCAGAGAAGTGCGCAGGGGAAACAATTCCGCCTTTTCGGGTGCGTTAAAGGAAGAGATAGAAAAATGCCTTTCGGCGGATAAACAGGCGATTCTGTTTTTGAACCGTCGCGGCTATTCGCAAACGGTCATTTGTAAGGAATGCGGCTACGTTGCAAAGTGTGAGGCTTGCGACGTTTCGCTCACCTATCACCGTGATGAGGAATGCTTAAAATGCCATTATTGTGGCATGAAATATAATATGCTGTCCGCTTGTCCCGATTGCGGGGGCAAGAAGCTCACGTATGCAGGCACGGGTACGCAGCGCGTAGCGGCAGACCTGCAAAAGCTCTATCCCACGGCGCGGATTTTGCGCATGGATAACGACACGACGAGCGGTAAGGAAGGGCATTATAAAATTTTGAAAACGTTCGCGGAAAAGAAAGCGGATATTTTGGTCGGCACGCAGATGATTGCCAAGGGTCATGATTTTCCGTCCGTTACGCTTGTAGGGATTCTCGACGCGGACATGAGCCTGCATTTTACCGATTACAGAAGCGGAGAGCGTACCTTCCAGCTCATCACGCAGGTTGCAGGCAGAAGCGGCAGAGCGGAGGAAAAGGGAAAGGTGGTATTGCAGACTTTTGACCCTGAAAACGACGTTCTGCGGTTCGCTACGAGCTATGATTACGAGGGATTTTATGAAAACGAGATTTCTCTTCGCGCGGCGATGGCGTTTCCGCCCTTTTCGAAAATCGTGCGCGTGCTGGTGACGGGCGAGGACGATAAGAAATGCTTGGAGGCGCTTCGGGAGGTATACGTCGGCTTGGAAAAGCTGTATACGGATAATATGGATAAATTCCTATTTTTCAATAAAATGCGCGCGCCGATTAAGCGGATTCAAAACAAATACCGATATCAAGTACTGATGCGGCTTTCGGATACTTCGGTGCTGCCGAAGATTTATGATATTTGCGCAGAGGCTCGGACGAGAGACGCGCTCGTGAGTGTGGAAGAAAATCCCACCAATTTAAGTTAAAAGTTAAAAGTTAAAAGGTAAAAGGAGAGAATGTAATATGGCGATTCGTAACGTAGTACAGGTCGGTGACGAGGTTTTGCGAAAAAGATGCTTTGAAGTAGAGACCTTTGATGAAAAGCTTTGGTCGCTTTTGGACGATATGAAAGAAACGGTGAAAAAGGAACAGGGCGCAGGCCTTGCCGCACCGCAGGTAGGCGTACTTCGTCGCGTAGTCGTCGTAGACGTTGACGAGGGATATTTCGAGTTTATCAATCCCGTTATCGTACAGCAGAAAGGGGAGCAGTCGGGCTGGGAGGGCTGTTTATCCGTTCGCGGAAAGAGCGGTATCGTATCCCGTCCCATGAAAGTGACCTTGACCTACCAGGACAGACACGGCGAGAAATATCTCTTGAAAGCGAAAGGATTTTTTGCGCGTGCGATTTGTCACGAGCTCGATCATCTCGACGGGGTGTTGTATATCGATAAAGCCACGCATATTGAAAAGTGTTAAGTTTGCCTACGGCAAGTGAAGTTGCCGTTGGCAGTGAAGTTTTCGCTATGCGAAAGTGAAGTTTTTGTATTTTATACAAAAATTTCGGGGGGATTTATATGAAAGATTCGGAAATTCGTAGCCGAGCGAGAGAATTGGCTATTCGTATAATAGACGAATGTAAAAAAATAGATACGCATCAAGGTGCTATGGTTTTAATCAATCAGGTGGTTAGAAGTTCTACGAGTATTGGTGCAAATATACATGAAGCGAATTATGCTGCAAGTAAGGCAGACTTTATCAATAAATTACAAATTGCCTTAAAAGAATGTTATGAAACAGAGTACTGGATTGATTTGATGGAAGCAGTTGGTTTTATTTCAGAAGATTGTAAAAACGGATTTTTGCAGGAAAGCGGTGTGCTTAGGAAAATGTTAGTAAAGTCAATTAATACAGCGAAAAATAATTTGTAATTCAGCCACAATTTTTGCGGCACGCAAAAACTTCACTGTGCCAAAGGCACAACTTCACTTTACTAAGTAAAACTTCACTCTCTAAAAGAGAACTTCACTTATTATTGGAGAATTTTTTATGAAAATCGTTTACGCAGGTACGCCTGATTTTGCAGTCGCGCCTTTGAAAAATATCATAGAAAACGGCTACGAGGTCGTGTGCGTGGTCACCCAAATCGACAAACCGCAAGGCAGAAAGGGAATTTTGACCCCTCCGCCCGTGAAAACGGCGGCGGAAGAATTGGGGCTTCCCGTGTTCCAGCCCGTAAAGCTCAAAGAGGAGCTGGAAGCGTTGAAAACGTTTGGCGGAGATTTGCTCGTTACCTGCGCGTATGGCCAAATTTTGACCCAAGACGTGCTTGATGCATTCCCCCTTGGCGTATGGAATATCCACGCAGGCTTATTGCCGAAATATAGGGGCGCGTCGCCTATCCAAAGCTGTATCGTAAACGGTGAAACGGAAACGGGCGTGTCGATTATGAAAACGGAGCTCGGGCTCGATTCGGGCGACGTTTTGTGCGTGGATAAAACGCCGATTACCGAAACGGAAACGGCAGGGGAGCTTTCTGCAAGACTCTCGAAAATCGGCGCGGAATCGATTGTAAAAGCTTTGAAAATGCTTGAATCGGGTGAATATACCCTCGTACCGCAGGCTACGGACGGCGTACAAGTTTTTCGTAAAATTCAAAAGGAACACGCAAAGCTCGATTTTTCGCAGCCCGTTCAAACCCTTGTCAATTTGATTCGGGGTATGAATCCCGACCCGATTGCATACACCCTCTTGGCAGGGAATAAAATCAACGTCTACCGCGCAGAATGCGCACAGCTCACCGAGGACGAGGCGGCAGTTTTTGAGCATGCACAGCTTGGTGAAGTGCTGTCGGATAGACCGAAGCGCGGTCTGCTCGTGAAATGCGCGGACGGTGCGTTGAAGATTACGGAAATCCAAGCCCCCGGTGGAAAGCGTATCACGGGCGGTGAATTTTTAAACGGCAGAAAGGTACAGAAAGGGCAGGTGTTCGAATGCTGAGTAATCCCGTATACGATCCCTTTCAAATCTTGACGAAAATCTATTCGGACGGCGCGCATGTAAAGCAGGCGATTGCCGATACCTATATTGAAGAGCAGTACCGCGCCCGAACGGTGAAAATCGTTTACGGAGTGCTGGAAAACGACGGCTATTTCGATTTCTGTATTCGGCATTACGCGCCGAAAGCCCCCAAGCTCGCCGTGCGGATTTTATTGAAAATTTCTCTGTATATGCTAATCCATATGCAGAAAAAGCGTTATATGGTAACCGATTGCGCGGTTACGCTCTGTAAAAAGCTCGGCAAAAGCGGCGTCAGCGGTTTTGTCAATGCGTTTTTACGTCGATTCGACGTCGAGGAAGTGGAAAAGGCTATCCCGAGCGGAAAGGCAGGGGAAGCGATTCGCTGTTCCTATCCCTTGTTTGCCTATGAAATGCTAAAAAAGGAATACGGCGACAGAGCGAAAACGATAGCCAAGGCGAAATCCTTAGGCGTGTCGGTGCGTTTTCCAAGAAACAAAGAAATTACGGAAAATTATCTACAAAAACCGCATACTAAAACACCCTTTTCAGGAAATTATATCTTTGAAAATTTCGTCCGTGACGAAGGCTTCGACGAGGGGAATTACACCTTTCAATCGGTGGGGAGTATCGCAATCTGTAACGTGGTAGAGCCCTGTGCAAAGCTTTTGGACGCCTGCGCCGCGCCTGGCGGCAAATCGGTGCTGTTGGCGGAAAAATGCGGTGAGGTAACCTCTTTTGAACTGCATGAGCACCGTGTAGAGCTCATTCGCAGCTACAAAACGAGAATGGGGATAAACAACGTCACGGAATTCCAAAAGGATAGCTCGGTATTCGACCCCGAGTTTGAAGAAAAATTCGACGGCGTACTCTGCGACGTGCCCTGTTCGGGGTATGGCACAATCAGTGAAAATCCCGACATAAAGCTGTTTAGAAAGCCAGAGGATTTCAAGGCTCTAAAAGTCATGCAGGAACGGATTTTAGCGACGTGTAGCCGTTACGTTAAAAAGGGCGGCGCGCTGTATTATTCCACCTGCTCGCTCTTCGAGTCGGAAAATGATAACGTCGTAGGCGGTTTCTTAGAAAAGAACCCCGATTTCGAGTTGGAAGAAATAGATAGTCCGCTTGGGCATGAAAAGAAAAAATACGGGTTGCAGTTTTTACCCGACGTCGCGTTCGGCGCAGGCTTTTACGTGTCGAAAATGCGCAAAAAATAAGAAAAAGGAGGACGGCGATGAAGAAAATTTTACAAGATTTATCCTATGCGGAATTGGAGTCGCTCGTCCTTTCTCTCGGCGAGAAAAAATTCCGCGCGAAGCAGCTCTATGAGGGGTTAATGCAGGGCAAGAGTATTTTAGGGATTACCTCTCTATCCAAGGCGTTTAAGGAACGGCTTTTAGAGGAATACGAAAACGAGCCCGTTCGTATCAAAGAAACCTATTTTGCGCAAGACGGTACGGAAAAATATCTTTTCGAGTATGCAGACGGCAACCTGGTCGAGGGCGTGCTCATGAAATACAAATACGGCTATACGCAATGCGTATCCACGCAGGTGGGTTGTCGCATGGGCTGTAAGTTTTGCGCTTCGACGCTCGGCGGCTTAATTCGGAATTTAAGCGCGGGGGAGATACTATCCCAAATTTTGGTTGTCAATGCCTTGCATCGCTTGGACGCGTCGGGGCAGGGGGGGCAAGCCCGTGCGGTGACGAACGTCGTTTTGATGGGCAGTGGCGAGCCGCTGGATAATTACGACGAGGTGTTAAAATTTTTACGCAACGTAACGGCTGAGGGCGGCATTTGTATCAGTGCAAGAAACATTTCGCTTTCGACCTGTGGTATCGTGCCCAAAATGTACCGTTTGGCAGAGGAGGGGATTCCACTGAATTTAACGGTATCCTTACACGCAACGGACGATGAATCGCGGGCGAGGACGATGCCTGTTGCGAAGGCGTATAAGATTTCGGAAATCTTAAAGGCGTGTGATTACTATTTCAAGAAAACGGGCAGGCGGTATTATTTCGAATACACACTGATTGCAGGCGAGAACTGTGACGAGCTTCACGCGCGTGCGCTCATTGATTTATTAAAAGGCAAGCCCTGCCACGTAAATTTAATTCGTTTGAACGAGGTCAAGGAACGAGATTTAAAAGCGCTTGACGACAAATCCGCTTATCGGTTTTTAGGGATGCTGGAAAAGGGCGGCTTATCCGCGACCTTACGCCGCCAAATCGGCGTTGAAATCGGCGGTGCCTGCGGACAGCTCCGCGCAAATTATTTAGAGCGCGTATAATATCCAATCGAAGCATATCTATAAATACGGGGCTGTTCTATAACTGAATAGCGAACATATACAACGAATTTTTATTTAGGGAATCATTATGACTAAGGAA
>JAFUMY010000096.1 GCA_017482415.1 Clostridia bacterium | reverse complement strand
TCCGTCGCGATAATACCCGTGCGTTTACCTAAATTATGCGCGATATCCACAATCGTTTCAAAGGTATTCCCCTCGGCATCCATACCTACCATGCCGTTAGTAGTACGATTTCCCGTAGCCAAAGCTGTTGCGGCAGCAGCCGAATCAGTTACAGCATCCGATGCGGAACGGGTTTCCACTTGCGTCATATACGGAAAATTCTGCATTGACAGCTTTTCACCCTTAAAAAGCTCACCCGCCTTGATTTGCTCGGGACCCATACCATCGCCAATCAACAGAATAACATTCTTTGCCTGTGTAACGCTCTTTAGAATAATCGGACCAGAATCTTCCTCAACGCTTGATTGGCTCGTCTCATCTTCACCACTATTCCCAGCTTTATTACAAGCGGTCAGTGATAGGGTTGTAAAGCTCATCACCCCCACTAATAATAATGCCAAAAGCTTTTTAATATTCTTCATTTGAAAACCTCTTTTTCTTTGTTATTCGTTATCACAACGTTCCAAAGAACGTATAAAGCTATTCTCCGCCATGATTTCATTCAAGCGTGTCGAAGAGAATTCTTTTTCTGTGTTCAAGGTAGCGCTATAAATCGTCAAGCCGTTTTCACGGGTAATAACGAGCTTGTTAAATCGGTCTGTACCAAACATCTCTTTAATCTTTAAGTTTTCATCCGTCGTTTGTACAAATTCGATTTTCACCGAATAGATTCTCGGCATACGGAAAATGCGAAAAGGTAAATGCAATATGTATTGCGCGGCAATCAAAATTGCCGTTGCACCAACTGCTACATAATACATACTTACAAGTCCGCTACCGCAAGCCATGCCGATACCTGCCGTTGCCCAGACGCCTGCCGCCGTTGTAAGCCCACGGACTTCATGCTGACGGTATACAATCATACCTGCGCCCAGGAAACCAATTCCCGACACAATCTGCGCGGCAACCCTTGCCGTATCCGCATTTGCGCCAAATGCATTTTTAGAAACCACCATCATAAGCGCAGATCCAAAGCATACGATTGTATGCGTACGAATCCCTGCTTCCTTCAAACGGAATTTTCGTTCTAAACCAATCACAAAGCCCAATACAACGGATAAAAGCAGGCTTAATAACATTTTCAATTCTTCCATACTTTTCTCCTTTATTCTTTATTTTCACAACATTATATATTATATACTAACGTTTGTCAAGATAGAATTTAAATTTTATTCACGAAATTGATAACGATATAACTGTTCATAAAGCCCGCCCATTTGAATGAGCGTTTCATGCGAACCGCGCTCGGTGATTTCACCGTCCGTCAATACCAAAATTTCGTCCGCGTTTTTCACTGTCGAAAGCCTATGCGCAACGACAATTGTCGTCCTGCCCACCGACAGTTCTGAAAGTGCCTTTTGCACTTGCATTTCCGTCATGTTATCCAATGCGCTAGTCGCTTCGTCTAAGATTAAAATCTCAGGATTTTTAAGAAATGCACGCGCGATGGAAATGCGCTGTTTCTGTCCGCCCGACAGCTTCACGCCGCGTTCGCCAACCTCTGTATCGTAGCCACTGGGTAGAGTCGTAACGTAATCGTGGATATTCGCACGCTTTGCAGCCAAAATCATATCCTCTTCCGATTTATCTTTCGTTCCGTATAAAATATTATCCCGCACGCTTCCCGAAAACAGGAATACGTCCTGTGAGACGATTGCGATTTTTTCTCGTAAAGCGGTAGTTGTTACATCATTGATGTTCGTTCCACCAATCGTTATTTTACCGTCCTCGCACACATAAAAACGAGGCAATAAATGACAAATTGTCGTTTTTCCACCGCCCGATGAACCGACAAGCGCCACCGTTTGTCCTTTCTTAACCGTAAAGGAAACGTTCTTTAATACCTCGCCTCCCTTTCCGTCGCTACTCTTATAACCAAAGTTCACGTTTTCAAATACGATATCGCCGTCTAAATCGCTTTCAATCGGATTTTCGGGCTCATACTCCGAGAGTGTATCCATGAGCACACAAAAACGATTAAAGCCCGTCAAGCCGTCTTGAATTTGTTCGAAAAGATTGATCATCGTGCGAATCGGCGTAAGTAGCATTGTGATATACAAAATATACGCTGTAAAGTCTGCCGCAGAAATGATTTTATAAAAAAACAACAAGCCCCCCGAAACGAGCGCAATTAAGTATAAATAATCGTTAAATGCGGACATGCCTGCTTGAAATCCGCCCATTGCTCGATAGGCTTGCGATCTTGCATGCTTAAATCTTGTATTTACGTCATCAAATTTTTCAGCCTCTGTTTTTTCTGCGTTATAGGCTTTTGTGACGCGAATTCCCGATACCGAGGATTCGATTTCCGCGTTCAGCTCGGCAACCTTTTTTCTGGATTCGT
Organism: Clostridia bacterium; assembly: GCA_017482415.1. GTDB lineage: Bacteria > Bacillota > Clostridia > Christensenellales > Borkfalkiaceae > Scatosoma. Next base: position 28,594 of record JAFUMY010000096.1, on the reverse strand, counting down.
CGAACGCATTGCTCATGCGCACGCGCGCCTTTGCTGCAAAAATAATCATAAGCGGCACGTAGCATAAAACGATTACCCCGAGCCATGGATTGATAAGGCACAGCATGACGATTGCGCCGATAATTGAAATAAAGGAATTAAACATATCCTCTGGGCCATGGTGCGCCAACTCGGAGACCTCGAAAAGGTCGTTTAAAATTCGAGACATGATACTGCCCGTCTGATTCTCGTCGAAATACGAAAAGGGTAGCGTTTCAATATGTCGAAACAAATCCCTACGCATATCCCCTTGAATGCGCACGCCAAGCACGTGCCCCCAATGCCCAACAATAAATGTCAAAACACCTTTTAAGGCATAGATTGCCGCAAGGACAATTGCCCACGTGATCAATAGACGCAAATTGCCGTTCGGCACGTAGTCATTCATAATTGTACGCGCAATCATGGGATAGAACATGTTGCAAACGGATATAGTAAACGAACAAATTAAATCGATTAGAAATAATTTGCGATGCGGTTTATAATATTTGAAAAATCTTCTTATTTTTGCCATTGTAAATACCTATATAGCAGTATTATAACACTTATTCCCCAAAAATGCAATAGCAGTTTTTATACTTTTTAGCGTAAAGAAGAATATTCTTTATATTTTGAACAGCTTTTCCATTATCAAGCTAAAAAGTATTTGGAAAAGAAAAAATTTTTTTTAAAAAGCACGTTATTCGACTTGACATTTAAATAAATTTTAACTATAATGTCATAGTAAAGTTTAAATGCTGCTATGGCTCAGTTGGTAGAGCGCGTCCTTGGTAAGGACGAGGTCGGCGGTTCAAATCCGCCTAGTAGCTCCAAAAATCGACCTATAAGCATTTATAGGTCGATTTCTGTTAATGAGGCATATTTATGATTAGAAAAGCTGTACAATCGGATATCCCCGCACTGCAAAGCCTATTACGTCAAGTATTGACAATACATGCCAACGGACGGCCCGACGTATTCAAACACGGCACAACGAAATATACGGAAAACGAATTATCGGAAATACTTGAAAACAATAAAACTCCGATTTTTGTATACGTCGACGCAAATGACTGCGTACATGGTTATGTCTTTTGCCAGTATCATTCAATTGAGAATAATAATATTTTACAGGATTTGCACTATCTTTATATCGACGATTTATGCGTAGACGAAGCACAGCGTGGACTGCATATCGGAAAACAACTATTTGAATTTGTAAAACAAGAAGCGAAAGCGCACGGTTGTAGCTCCATACGCTTGAACGTCTGGGATTTAAACGACAGCGCCCTTGCCTTTTACCAAAAAATGGGGTTTCTCCCTCTATCTCATAAAATGGAATACATCATATAAAAACCTTCCCGTTTTTCGGGAAGGTTTTTCTTTTCATTATTTATTTCGCGTATTCGACACCGCGGAATTCGCGGATTACGTTTACTTTGATTTGACCGGGATATTCAAGCTCGGCTTCAATCTTTTTCGCGATATCCTTAGCCAAGAACAAAGCTTGTGCGTCGTCTACCTGTTCCGGCTTAACGATAACGCGGACTTCGCGTCCTGCCTGGATTGCATAGCTCTTGTCTACGCCGTTGAAGCTGGAAGCGATTTCTTCCAATTTCTCCAAACGTTTTACGTAGTTCGAGCCCATTTCACGTCTTGCGCCAGGACGAGCGCCCGAGATTGCGTCTGCCGCCTGAATCAAAACAGCTTCGATGGTCTTGGGTTCGACGTCGCCGTGGTGCGCCATAATCGCATTGACGATATTTGCGTTTTCCTTATATTTCTTTGCAAGGTCTGCACCAATTTGGATATGCGTGCCTTCCTGTTCTTGGTCGACTGCCTTACCGATGTCGTGCAGCAAACCTGCGCGTTTTGCGAAGTTCACGTCCAAACCAAGCTCTGCCGCCATTTGACCTGCAAGCATAGATACTTCCACCGAGTGTTTGTATACGTTTTGACCATAGCTTGTTCTGAACTTCAAACGACCGATGAGCTTAATAAGCTCGGGATGTAAACCGAAAATACCTGCTTCAAAGACAGCCGCTTCGCCTGCTTCTTTGATTTGAAGATCCATTTCACGGGAAACCTTTTCAACCGTTTCCTCGATACGTGCAGGATGGATTCTTCCGTCGTTAATCAATTTTTCAAGCGAAAGTCTTGCAATTTCACGTCTAACTGGATCAAAGCCAGAGAGAATAACTACCTCTGGGGTATCGTCGACAATAAGTTCAATACCTGTTGCATTTTCCAAAGCACGAATATTTCTACCTTCACGGCCGATGATACGAGCCTTCATATCGTCGTTGGGAAGAGGTACTACCGATACAGTGATTTCAGATGCCTGATCGGCAGCGCATTTCTGAATCGCAAGCGCGATAATCTTCTTTGCGTTTGCATCCGCCTCGTCTTTTGCCTGCTGTTCAAGATTACGTACTTGAATAGCCACGTCGTGACGAGTGCTATCCAAAATTTCTTCCGTAAGCAAACGCTTTGCTTCTTCTCTGGTGAGTTGAGCAATACGCTCTAATTCTTGAACCATCAATTCATGTTGAGAACTGAGTTTTTCTTGTAAAACCTCTACTTCCTCTTCTTTTTTAAGAAGATTTGCCTTTTGCTGCTCTAAAGCTTCCGTCTTTTTATCGAGGGAGTCTTCTTTTTGGGTCAAGCGTTGTTCCATTCGTTGGATTTCCGCTTTCTTTTCCTTGGTTTCACGTTCGAATTCGTTTCTTAATTTTAAATCCTGTTCCTTAGCTTCAAGCAAAGCTTCCTTCAAAGCACGCTTGCTTTCTTCCTTTCCCCGGACACGGATCTGTTCCGCTTCCGCTTCGGCATCGGAAACGATTTTGCGGACTCTTGCCTCCGCAGAACCGACCTTTTTTTCCGTCGTGGATTTATAGATCACAAGACCCACCAAACCACCGAGAACCAAAGCGACAACGGCAACTACGATCGTAATGATCCAGTTCGTCATTGCAGAGAGAAACAGGCTGCTCAAATTAACGTTGTGCATAATTGCGCCTCCTGTATAAAATTAAATTGATAAAACTATTATTTTAACGGATTTTAGAAAAATCCGACCTATAATTTTTTCTATCAAGTATATTTTACAATATTTCTCACAAAAAGTCAATTGTTTGATGTAAAATAGTTTGCCGTTAAAGCTAAATAATTTAAAACCGAGAACCACAAATGCGATTCTCGGTTTATTCATTTTATTATTCCTCGTTCACTTCTTCTTCAAATTTGCCTTTTGCTACATCGCGGATTTTTTGTTCGATTTCCGCTTTTACTTCGGGATTCTCTTTCAAATAGGTGCGAAGCTTCTCTCTGCCCTGCGCAATTTTCGTGCCGTTATAGCTAAAGAAAGAACCGCTCTTACCTATAATATCATACTGAACGCCCGTATCGATAATGCAGCCTTCCTGAGAAATACCTTCTCCGAATACGATATCGAATTCCGCCTGACGGAAAGGAGGGGCAAGCTTGTTTTTCACCACCTTTGCTTTCGTGCGATTACCCATTGCACCGTCCGCGTCTTTAAGCGTATCCACTCTACGGATATCCAAACGCATACTCGCATAGAATTTTAACGCCTTACCGCCGGGCGTGGTTTCGGGATTACCGAACATAATACCAACCTTCTCACGGAGCTGGTTGATGAAGATAACGCAAGTCTTAGACTTATTGACAATTGCCGTCAATTTTCTCAATGCCTGCGACATCAAACGAGCCTGCAAGCCAACGTGAGAATCACCCATATCCCCTTCGATTTCTGCTTTCGGCGTGAGCGCCGCAACCGAGTCGATAACGATAATATCCACAGCCGAACTTCTTACAAGCGCATCGGTGATATCGAGTGCCTGTTCACCCGTGTCGGGCTGTGATACGTATAAATCGTCCAAATTGACGCCGAGCTTCTTCGCATAAACGGGGTCGAGTGCGTGTTCCGCATCGATGAACGCCGCAACACCGCCCATCTTTTGAGCTTCTGCAATCGCATGCAGAGCAACCGTCGTTTTACCCGAGGATTCGGGGCCGTAGATTTCGATAATTCTACCGCGAGGGAAACCGCCGATTCCCAGCGCCAAGTCAAGCGTCAAGCAACCGCTGGGGATTACTTCAATCTCCGTTTTCCCCGCTTCGTCGCCAAGACGCATGATCGAGCCCTTACCATACTGCTTTTCAATCTGCAACAATACCGCATCTAAAGCTTTTAACTTATCCGTATTTTTTTCGTTTGCCATCTATATATTCTCCTAATTATTTTTTGCAAATTTAAACGTTTTTTAAATGCATATACGCATGATACAGCGCATAATTGATTCCTTTTTCCGTTATCTCACTACGCCCGCCATCAAATTTATAACGATAAACCGTGATTTTTTCTTTTGTCCCGACCGCAATAAAGCAAAGCCCAACGGGATTTCCATATCTATCCGATTTTGGCCCTGCAAAGCCTGTCGTCGCAATTGCGATATCGCAATCTCCTGTATTCAACAGCCCCAACGCCATTTCGTATGCCGTTTGATCGGAAACTACCCCCTTTGTCCCGAGCGTGAATTCCGATACGCCAAGCCGCTTGATTTTCGAACGCTCGTCATAGGTGTTCAAACCCTCGAAATAGACCTCGCTTGCCCCTGCTACGGATACGATTCGTCTTGCCAAGCCACCGCCTGTAAAAGACTCTGCAACGCTAATTTTTTTACCGCGCACTTTCAAAAGCGTAACGAGCTGTTCTTCAAGCGTTACATCCTCCAACGCGTACACGGTATCCCCCAATCCGTCCGCAAGCAACCGTAAAGTATCGTCAACGACCATCTTGGGAGTATTGCCATCGTATACGATTTCAATGACGTCTTCATCGTATTTCCGGCTGTGACGATAGGTGGCTTTCCCTTCGCCAATACGCCGCGCTTCTGCAAGCAAACCTTCTACGCGCGCAGACGCCGCGCCCATCGACCGCAGGATGATTTTATCAATCCTTGTTCCGAACTTCTTTCCAAGAAAGGGAATACAGACGTTTTTCACGTAATCAGCACCGTTTGCGGCAGAATCGGTAGCCGCTAAGCATATCGCTAAAGCACCGTTTTCATATATTGCCGCACCGCCAAAAACGCCCTTTTCTGTTGCGGTTGGTAACTCCGAAAGGATATGCTCGCGCGCAAACGCAAGCTTATTTTCCTTGCAAAGTATCGCTATCACCTCGTAATCCGTTTTTAGCTCCGCAAGCGTTTTTTTCAATTTTTCGACGTTTGACAGCGGTAAACTGCGCACCTCTTCAAACACGTAACCGTTATGATAAAAAAGGCTCATAACTGTTTCTGTACTTTTATCAAAAAGAGTGTTTACCGAATCATTCAATACCACACACGTACATTTCATTTGTGGAAACCTTACTTTTATTATTCGTCTTTTAATACCTGCTTATTCTTTACAACGTAGGAAATGCCCGACCAAACGGTCAAAACTGTAGCGACTGCAAAAAGCACGAGCCCAATCCAAAGCACAACCTCTGCCCCTTTATACGCATCAACCGTAAACAAGCCGACGGCAAACAGGATTACGAAAATAGAAACGTCTTGGAAAGTCGTTTTATATTTACCGAGCTTTTCCGCAGCAAGTACAAGCCCGCGCGCCGCCGCAATTTGGCGGAAAGCACTGATAATCAATTCTCTTGCCATAATAACGCAGATGCTGATTGCCACAACCGCGTAAATCCAAGTATTGCCGACGATAAAGCAGATATACTCCTTTAAAGTCAACAACAAAATCATCGCTGTGGAAACCAATACTTTATCTGCGATAGGGTCGAGGAATTTGCCGAGGTTTGTAACCAGTCCACGCGAACGAGCGATATGACCGTCGACAAAGTCCGTACAAGCGGCAACCGCAAAAATAATTGCAGCGATACCGAACGCAAACGGCAATACGTCGTTTAAGAAAAACACAAGAATAAATACGGGAATCATAAATATTCTCGTCAATGTAATTTTGTTGGGTAAATTCATATCTTTAATTCTCCTTCATAATCTTCTGTATGCGCATACAAATCATAGCTGTCTGCTCGGTCGATAATCACCGTATATCTTTTGCCTTGCATCGCTTCCGCTGCGTGGAAATACACTTTCCCATCAATATCGGGGGCACTGAAATACGCACGCCCAATAAAACAGCCGCGTTCGTAATCAATTCCGTCGCAAAGCACTTCCAATTTCTTCCCGACAAAAGCGTTCAAGATTTCTGCGGCAACCACTTCCTGCGCCGCATACAGCGCACGCACGCGGCGTTTTTTTGTCGCATGATGGATTTGCGGTTTTAAGCGGTATGCGCCCGTATCCGGTTCCCGCGAATAGGCGAAAAAGCCACAGTTGAATAACTTTGCTTCGCGGATAAACGCCAACATGCCTTCAAATTCCGACTCTGTTTCCGTAGGAAAACCCGAAATAAAGGTCGAGCGTATGGCGATTCCAGGGATACGTGCGCGCAGTTTACTAAAAAGCTGTAAATAGCTGTCTCGCGTGCCCTTTCGATTCATCAACTTCAGAACTCTGTTTTCCGAATGCTGCAACGGAATATCCATGTATTTTAAAATTTTATCGTTGGTTGCTATCTCCTCAATCAGCTCATTTCCAATCACATCGGGATAGCAATACAACAAACGAATCGTTTGAATATTCTCCAAAGCCGATAATCGCCTTAAAAGCTCCACAAACTGATTCTTGCCATATAAATCCTCGCCGTAACGAGTCGTATCTTGTGCAACGACAATGAGCTCTGCCGTTTCGCCAAGTTCTTCAGCTTCTTTAATTAGGTTTTCCATGGGATAGGAATGATATTTTCCACGGATTTTAGGAATCAGGCAATAGGTACAATGATTATAGCAACCGTCGGCAATCTTCAAATACGCATAATGATCGTCGGTCGTTAAGACACGGCTTTTTAAATATCCGTCGTTACCTTTCCCTACGTAATTGATACGTTCTTCTTGCTCATAGGATGCTTGCAATGCCTCGAATATTTTTTCGTAATCGTTGATTCCTAAAAAAACGTCCACCTCTTGTAAGGGGTCAAACAGTTCCCCGATAAATTTCTGAGGCAAACAGCCTGTCACCACTAACTTTTCTAAGGCTTCGGTTTTATATTCGGCGCATTCGAGAATCGTTTCAATCGCTTCCTCCCTTGCCGATTGCAAAAATCCGCACGTGTTTACGATAACGATTTGCGCTTTTGAAAGATCGTTCGTCATGGTACAGCCGTGATCTTTCAAAAGCCCTATTAATTTTTCGGAATCAACACGGTTTTTATCGCAACCAAGCGATATCACCCCGAATACTTTATCTTTTAGCATACTTTTCCTTTTAACGCTTCAATTTTTACTGCAAAGGTCCATATTTGCTCTCGAATTCCTCTTTCGTGATGAGAACCTTTCTCGCTTTTGCACCGTCAAATGCAGAGATATATCCCATATCTTCCATCCATTCGATAATTTTACCTGCGCGATTATATCCAGCCGAACACTTGCGTTGAATCATGGAAATCGACGCACTACCGCTCAAAATAACGTAGCGCAACGCCTCGATATAAACAGGGTCAAGGTCGCCCTTTTCCGAGCTACCGCCAAAATCATCAGAGCTCGTACGGGTATTGTTGATATACGCAGTCGCTTCTTCGTCGTAATACGCTTCGTTGTTCGCCTTGATGAAATTAACCACTTTTTGCGAATCCTCAGGGCTGATAAATGCACTCTGCACACGAACGGGCGTATTGATACCCGACGTCGTATACAGGAAATCGCCTTTACCCAAAAGCTTCTGCGCGCCCGTTTGGTCGAGAATAACACGAGAGTCAACGTCGGTCGCTACGTAGAACGCGATACGGGTAGGAAGATTGCTCTTGATAACGCCCGTAATAACGTCCGTCGAAGGACGCTGGGTTGCTACAATCAGGTGAATACCTGCCGCACGCGCTTTCTGCGTCAAGTTCTGAATACGGTCTTCCATTTCTTTCTTTGCCGCAAGCATTAAGTCTGCAAGCTCGTCAATGATGATGACGATTTTAGGAAGCCTCTTGGATTTTTCAAGCTGCGCATTATACTGATCGAGGTTAACTACATACGTACCTGCCCTCGACATTTGTTCAAATAAGCCGTAGCGGCGGTTCATTTCCCCGATTGCCCAATTCAAGCTCTGTACCGCTTTATTAACGTCCGTAATAATTTCGTTAATCATCAAATGCGGCAAGTTGTTATACAGCACGAACTCCGTCTTTTTCGGGTCAATCAAAATCAAACGCAATTCTTCAGGCGAATATTTATAAATCATACTAACGATCAACGCGCCCAAGAATACGCTCTTACCCGAACCAGACGAACCTGCTACGAGCATGTGAATCATCTTGGAGATATCGCCGTAAATTTTACGGTTTGCTACGTTTTTACCCATCGTGAACATCAACGACGAGGATTTCGCATTGACGAACGTATCCCCCGACAGCATGCAGCCGAGATTTACAAATTGACGTTCTTTATTCGGCACTTCGATGCTGACAACCCCGTCTTCATAGTTCGGATAAATATTAACCCCACTAGAATGCAAGCTAATTGCAATCGATTGATCGAGCGCAACAACCTTTCTCGGAGAAATACTGCGAGGAAGAGTTACGTTATATCTGGTAACCGTAGGACCAAAGGTTACGGAAGCAATCGACGCACCCGTTACTTTGAAATCCTCAAGCGTTGCAATAATCGTCTGCTTCGTTTCCTCTACCTCTTCCTGATTTGCAGTAGGTTCAATATCCCTGCAATCGAAATCATCCAAAGGCATACGCACGTAAGGACGAATTACGCGAGGCTTCGGCGGTGTAGGCGGTGCGGGGGGCGTAGGCTTCGGAGGCTCGGGAACGGTTGTTTCCGCACGAGCAAAACTACGGTCTTCCCCTCTTCCTATCACCGTATCCTCACGCGATACCGTGAAATCACGGCTACGGCTTTCGGTAACGTCTACTCTTCTGTCGTTATTTCTATCGCCTTGCGTGCCGTCGAATTCCGAACGCAAGCTGTACGGATCTTCGGGTTCGTCATCGAATAAATTAAGTCTATCTCTTTTGTCGGATTCTTCCGTCTCTACCACCCGTGATACGTCGCGACCAAATCCAACGGGAGAAACTTGCGAGTGATCTTCCACAAACTCTTCACTCGGGAACGTAGGCTCGTCCAAACGGCTCTCTCTGCTTCTGTCCGCCACGGCTTCACTGCCCCCGAATAAATTCGGGTTCGACGGTGAAAACAAATCCATATAATCGTGTCTTTTATAACCGCTATCACTTGTCGGTTCCTCAACTCGCGGCTCGCGAGTCTCAGGCGTTCTATCAGGCTCACTCAGGCGTTCTCCGCCAAAAAGATAAGAGCTCGGCTCCTGTGCGCGCGGCGTTTCGTCAATGAACGGCTGCATAGGCGCGATTGGCTCTGAGGGCTCGGGCGCGGAAAATTGATAAGCCTCTGCCGAGGAAGGCGTTTGTTGCACGCTTTCATAGGGCGTTTCGTTGACAACCTTAACAGGTTTTTCCCATTCATTCCCCTCATTTACTGCGTTTTGATACGCATCGGCATACGAGGGCACATATTCTTCGTTGACCTCTGCACCGCGTTTGTTTACGTTAGCATTCGGGTCAAAAATCAAATTCTTCTTATAGTTTTCCGCAGGCGAAGAACCGAACAGGAATGCACGGCTATCTTCATAGGACGGTTGCACAGACGGGTCGGGCTCTTTCATCGTCTGTGCCGTGCCGAACGGCGAAAATGCGCCGACGGAAGCCTCCGACGAAGGCGCCGCTTCTTCTTGCAAGGTAACGCCAGGACGCTGCGAGACGATGGGCTGCGTATATCCGCTGTTATATCCGTTCATCGGGGTATTGTAATACCCTGCGTTTTGGGGATATTCCTGCACGGTAGGCTGCGGCATAACGTTCGGCGTCTCTTCTTCAATTTCCTCTTCCTGCTGCTTTTTGGACGGTCTTTCCGTTTTCCATTCCCCTTTTGCAATCGCTACGTAGCAAAGGTAGCAACAGAAGAGTGCAATTGCAGAGAAAAATACGATTGTGCCCGGCATGGACATCAACGTGGAAACGGTATAGACAATCAATCCACCAACCCAACCGAATACAGTCGTTTTCGGGAAATGTTCCCCCGCGAAAAAGCAGCGAGCCAAATATCCCTCTCTTGTCCACGTATAGGTCAATGCGATATGTACAATCATCGCAATCGCGCAAAGTGCAATCACACAGCAAGCCGCAAAGCGACGATTTTTTACAAGACGTTTACCGATTAAGCCCATTACCGACAAATACATTGCGGCAAGGGTTAACGGATATGCCATGTATCCGAATACACCTGTCAAAAAACAGTGTATCGATAAGCCTAAATCGCCAAACACCAAAGATCTGGTGCATAAAATCAGAAACGCAAGAAATGCAAAAATGGCACAAACGGCGCAAAGACTTTCTTTCGTTACGAGTATAGATTCTCTTTTATTTACTTTCTTTTTTTTCTTATTTTCAGCCAAAGGTATTCCCTCCCGATTATACCCTATTATTATAACATTTTTTTTTACAATTATCAATAGTTTCAAGCGAAAAAAAAGAGAGAAAAACAGAGTTTTTTTTCATAGCTCTGCCTTTCTCTTAGATTTCATGAATTTTATTAGTGTAATTCCCTTAAAAGATACTGCGCAGCGTAATAGATATCTCCTGCGCCCAAAAACAAAACGATATCCCCATCCTTTACAGTCTTTCTTAGCCACGTCCTTAAAACGTAAATATTCTCCGCGTATAAACAACCGCCAACTGCCCGAGCCAACGCTGCGGCACTTCCCTCTGCGTCGTATTTTTCCCTTGCTGCGTACGTCTTGTATATCATGAGATTTTCAATCGGTCGAAGCGTTTCAACAAAATCTTGAAATAAGAGTTTCGTCCGCGAATAGGTATGCGGTTGAAAAATGACGTATAACGTCCCCCTACAAATGCCTTTCGCCGTTGCCAGCGTTGCTCGAATTTCTTTGGGATGATGCGCGTAATCGCAAACAAAGCTCGCGCCATAAAAAGAACCTATCTTTTCAAATCTGCGCTTTACCGACGTGAACGATTCTACCCCTTTTGCAATCTCCTTTTCAGAAAACCCAAAGGAGCGCATCGCCGCAATTGCCGCCAACGCATTGTAAACGTTGCATTTCCCAATTGCATTTAACTTGATTTTGCAAAGCGACTTGCCGTATTCCTCCAAAGTAAACGAATACTTCTCCCCATTCGCCCGAAGATTTGTAGCCCTGTAATCAGCAAGCGGATTGTCTATCCCAAAGGAAACGAATTCGCCTAAGCCCCTACATTTCTCATCGTCTGCGCATACAAATGCACGCTCGGCATTTTGACAATATTTTTTAAAGCATTCTACCAAATCCTCTTCCCCATCGTAACATTCCATATGATCGCGATCGATATTCAGTAAAATAGCGGCTTCCGCATTGATTTTTAAAAGGTTTTTCTTGTATTCACACGCCTCGGTAACGAAAAATTCTTCCCCGCAGGTATAGAAATTCCCAAAAGCAGCATCCTCACCGCCGATATGCGCCGTAAACGGCACGTTTGCATACTTAAAAATATGCGCACACATCGACGTACAGGTTGTTTTTCCGTGACTACCGGCAATCGCCAACACGTGCGGAAACTCCTCGCAAAGCATAGACAGTAGCTCCGCGCGAGAATACACTACCTTGTTCATCGTCCGCGCGGTAACTATCTCTGCGTGTGTATCGGAAATAGCGTCGGTATAAACAATGGCATCCGCCTTCTTTAATGCATCGCGTTCCCCGTCGCAGCCAACGTATACTCGTATCCCGTAAAAAGCAAGGTTCTCCGTTTCCTCGCCCTTAACGCCGTCGCTTCCCGAAACTTCATAACCGCAAACAGAAAGAAATTTCGCAAGCGCACTCATGCTCACGCCGCCGATTCCTATAAAATATATTTTTTTTATTTTTTGCAATTTTTTTAAGCGCATACACTATTTTTATTTTCGAACCAATAAATATATGTCATTTTTTTAAATATTTTCATATTTTAATAAAATTTCACTTGATTTTTCTGATTAAACCTGCTATAATAATCTAAAATATCGATTGAACGATTTATTTTTGCGTGCAAACGCAGTTTGGCTTTATTTATCCTCATATCTGATTTATTCTTCCTCGAAAGGGCATCTGCAACGTTGCGGGTGCTCTTTCCCTTTATCCTTCATGCTCGCAAGCAAAAAGAGCATTGCCAACTGCAATGCTCTTTATACTTCTATTCGCTTATTTATCTTCAGAATTTTTACGCATAAAGAAATCCACAAAGCGAGGGCGGTGTTTTCTATCTACCGCTTCCTCTGCGTTGGAATCGGGAATGGGATCATTCGGCTCGAATGCGTCGTTCGGCTGAGGCGCGTAATAATTCGGCTGACCGCTATACGTTTGTTGATTATAATTCAAGGGTTGAACAGGCTGCGGTTGCGCAAAAGTGTTCCCATTCAGCGTAGGATTTGCGGGCGAGAACGGCTGTTCGCTTATTACGCCGTCACGGTTATTATACGCCGCGTCAATCTTCTTGGCTAAAACGGACGCCTGACGGAACGCACTGTTTTGCATATCAAACCCAAAATCGTTTTGTCTTGCGTTGAAGCCCGTTGCAATAATAACAATTTCCACTTCGTCGGACATATTTTCGTCAATACATGCCCCAAAAATAACGTTAGCGGAATAATCGATAACCCCTTTCACGAGATTCGCTGCCGTAATGACTTCGTCCAAAGAAAGGCTCTTGCCGCCGATTACGTTCAAAATAACCGAGCTTGCGCCTTCAATCGTCGTATTGAGCAAAGGACTGCATACCGCGCAACGAACGGCGTCGTAAATGCGCTTTTCACCCTTTGCAACACCGATGCCCATGTGCGCAAGACCACGGCCTTTGAGCGTTGTTTTAACGTCTGCAAAGTCCAAATTGATAAGCGAAGGCTTTACGATGAGTTCCGCAATACCACGAATACCTTGACGCAGAACCTCGTCCGCCACCTTCAAAGCTTCCGCAAAAGAAGTATCTTTGGGCACGACTTGACGGATTTTATCGTTGGGAATCGTAATGATTGCGTCAACGTTTTTCTTAAGCTCTTCAATACCGCCAAGAGCGTTATCCATTCTGCGTTTTGCTTCAAACGTGAACGGCAAGGTAACAACGGCAACGGTAAGAATTTTCATTTCTTTTGCGATTTTCGCAATTACAGGCGCTGCGCCCGTACCCGTACCACCGCCCATACCTGCGGTAATAAACAGCAAGTCGGTGTTTTTCAAAACCGCCTGAATGGCGTCCTTATTTTCTTCTGCTGCCTGTCTGCCGATGTTGGGGTCTGCCCCAGCGCCGAGACCCTTTGTGAGCTCTACGCCGATTTGGATGCGATTACGCGCAAAAGAACGCGCAAGAGCTTGGTTGTCGGTGTTTACGACAACGTACTCCGCACTCTTTAATCCAGATTCTATCAAACGGTTGACGGCGTTATTACCTGCACCGCCGACACCGATTACTTTTATTTTTGCAACGCCTGATAAATTGTTAGGCGTTTCCCCAGATGCCATGGACGAATTCGCATAAGCGCCCTCGCCATAGCCCGCTCTTTCATCGTAATGATCCATCATTTCCTTTTTCCTCCGAAGCTGTTAAAAATTCTACGCCAAAAGCCTTGTTTTTTACGATCGGAAAGCGCCATGTTCAAAAGCGCAATCCTCGATGAGCAATTCGGCTTATCATAATAGGGTAAATCGGGATATACAACCTCCGTTATACGGTTCAACCGTCTGGATATATGCTCCGCCGCACCCTTCACACATCCGATACCTTCCCCCGTAATACTAATCGGGTTAACCGAGAGTATTGCCGTTGCTTTATCTCGGTAACGTTTAGCAAAAAACACGTCCACCTTTTCGCAAAGCTCGTCTAAGCTACATTTTATGATATCGTTGATTTGCTGTACGGAAAAGCTACGCTCGTCCTGCTCCGTCAGCCAAACCATGTCTTTCGGTACACTACCGCCCGAAATATTTGCAGCCGCTAAAATTTCCTCTGCAACCGCAAAATCAACGCCGAGGTTCTCGATTAAGGCTACCAAAATACTGCCTACGCCACAATCGAAAGATTCTTCATGCACGATTCCATCGCCATACACCACAGAAACGGAGCTCGTTAAAAATCCCATATCCAACAAGAAGGCATAGCCTTCACGGCGCTGTTGCGTCAATAAATACTTGGATTGCGCAAGCGTTGAGGGAATGAATTTTACGTTTGAAAAGCCCATATCCCCCAATAATCCAAGAATGAAATCATGAAAAAAGTTCGATACAAAATAATAACAAAGCGCACCCTTCAACATTGTTGTCGGAACGCCGTATAAATCGTTTGCCGAGAAGTATTTTCGATTATCACCGAGGGAGAAATACATTGCCGAACGGCGAATGCATACACCTTGACCGAGTAAGTCGTTCATACCGCTTTCGAATAACGCGTCGATGTCCTGCGCAACAATCTTGCGCTTGGACGGAAAGGACACGGTATGCCCTTTTGTCAAAACAGCGACGAACGGCGAAGGAACCCCTACGTAAATTTCATCAATCGTGCCCTCGTAATTTTGTCTTACGGACGTAATCGCGGAAATGACCGCACGGCGAAAAGACGCATCATCAAAAAATCCGTCGAGGAAATATCCTTCGTATTTTTCACTGTGCATACCGCTGAATACAAACGTGCCGTTAACCCCTTTTGCCCCAAGCAAAAAAGAGACTTCACTCGACCGTATATCCAGAATCGCAACGCTTTCGTTCTTCATAATTCATCCGCTCCGTAAAACTCTTTATCGAAAAATAGCAAATCTTGTTTTAATTATACACTATTTATAATGAAATGTCAATAAACCAAAAGAAAAAAAACACGCGTTTTGCGTGTTTTTTCGCATATTTTACCATTAAAAATTGTCAATCGGGGAATATACGACCACAATTGTACCCGTACTATCCGAAACCATAATCCGTCCCGTCAATTTTTCCTCGTTTGTGAGGGACAGGTATTTGTCGATTGCCATTTTTGCCTTTTCTGCCGTATTGGTTTCTGGCGCCCCTACGTAGATTGCAACCCCCTCTCGCATCGTTATGCGATAAATGAGCTCGGGACTGCGCGAATACACCTCCACGCTAACGACGTTCTTGCGAATTCCGTCAAGGTTTTCCGAGAGTGCTTTACAAAGCGTAAGCATTGAGGGAATACAAGTATCGCCCGACAACGCCTTTCCCTTTTCGCCCGTTGCATTAAGCCCCTTTAAAAGTACGTTCTCCTCACCGTTCAAACGGTTGATATAAGTTTCTCGAATTCCCAACACCGTTCCGTCCTCGCCTAAAATATAATAATTCGGCGAATTTTCCTGCGCAACCGCATACACTTCCGCATCCTCTTGAATGGAGATAATCAAACGGTTTGGATAATCCTTTTCAAAACCCGTAATTCTAAAATAGGGAAATTCTTTGATGATTTCCTGCGCCTCTTCGTCGTCGGCAAAAAGAATCCCGTCTTTTTTATACGCTTCCGTGAGACGGTTTTGTAAGGCCTGCGCCTCTTCCTTTGCCGCGTCGGATACCACCGAAGCTTTTAACGTTACTTCATCCACACGATAAATCGTTGCAAAACCGAGTATCGCCACAGAAAGAAAGATAAGTACCGTCAATGCAACGACTATAAATTTTCTTCGCATGCTTATTTCCTCTTTTGTTTTTCTTTATTAAATGCGGATACGCCGTATCTTAGCACCGAGCCTTCGAAGTTTCCCCTCAAAATCAGCATATCCTCTATCGATATGGGATAAATCCATCACTTCGCTTTGACCGTCCGCTTTCAATGCTGCGACCACCAAAGCCGCACCGCCACGCAAATCGCTTGCCGTTACGCAAGCCCCATGCAATCGTTCCACTCCGCGCACCAGCGCCGTCCTGCCTCGAACGGTAATATCCGCGCCCATGCGCTTCAGCTCTGCCGCATAGCGATACCGCGTTTCAAATAGATTTTCCACAATCAGCGTCGAACCGCTTGCCGTAGTACACAGCGCCGTGTACTGCGCCTGCAAATCGGTAGGGAAGCCTGGGAATGGCATTGTCTCCACCAAATCAACCGACCGCAACCGTCCGTCACTCCATAATATTATTTTATCATTTTTTGTATGTATTTTGCAACCGTTTTCACGCAATTTATGTAAAAGAGCGGCAATATTTTCAGGCGGAACGCCGTTTATTTCGATTTCACCGCCGCAGGTAGCCCCTGCTATTAGATAGGTACCTGCTTCAATCCTATCTCCAATCGGCGTATATTCTACGCTGTGCAAACGATTAACCCCTTCGATAACAACCGTTCCGCCACCCGCACCGCGCACTTTTGCGCCCATTGCGTTGAGAAAGTTTTGCAAATCGACAATCTCCGGCTCTTTCGCAGCGTTTCGAATAACTGTGAAGCCCTCGGCTTTTACGGCTGCGAGAATTATATTCTCCGTCGCGCCTACACTTGGAAAATCTAAGAGAATTTCCGCACCTTTTAGGCGGTCGGCACTACAATGGATATACCCGTCCTTTTCCTTAATTTTGACCCCCAAACGCTTCAAGCCCGATAGGTGCAAATCGATAGGTCGAAGCCCGATATCGCAACCGCCTGGATAGGATATTTTCGCCTTGCGAAAACGGGTCAAAACCGAGCCGAGCATGAAAACGGAAGAACGCAGTTCCTTCGTCAACCGCGTGGGTATCTCATGCGAAACTGCGTTCGAGCTGTCGATCACGGCGCAATCCTTTTGCCGTTTAATTAAACAACCTACTTCCGTTAAAATATGTAGCATATTTTCCACGTCGTTGATTGCTGGCATTCCACGAATTTTTACCTGTTCATCCGTCAATACTGAAGCGGCAAGTAAAGGCAATACGGTATTTTTGGCGCTTTGAATCTGTACCCTGCCATACAGCTTTTCACCGCCCTCAATAATATATTTATCCATACGCAAAAGCTCCTTTTGCTTTATTGTATGAATTTTCTGTCGGGTTTTGTGCTTTTTGACTTCGCGGAAACGGAATATAAAACCCCCATCGAAGCCATGGTGATAATAAGTGAAGTATTGCCTGAGCTTATCAGCGGTAACGGTAGCCCCGTCGGCGAGATACTACCGCTTACCACGAGCGCATTGATTACCGTCTGTATTCCATAGACGAGGGTGATTCCCGAAGCGAGTAAAAAGGAAAAGAAATCATCAGCGTGCGCAGCCGTTTTTATGCCCTTATAAATCAATACACCGCATACGGCAAATAGACAGGCAATCCCGACAAAACCAAGCTCTTCACCGATAATAGAAAGAATAAAATCGCTCTCTGCAAACGGTAGAAATCGATATTTTTGTCTTGAATGAAAAAGCCCCGTGCCAAACCATCCGCCGTTCCCGAGCGCGTATAAGGATTGAATAAGCTGATACCCCTCGCCTTTTGGGGATTCCCATGGGTCAAGAAAGGCACTCAGACGAGACAAACGATAAGGCTCGGCAATAATCATAATCGGTACGGCAAGCATTGCAGGAATAAAAATCACCATGAAATGTTTAATCTTCATTCCACCTAAAAACAGCATAGCGAGCATCAGAAGCCCCACGCACATAGTGACGGACATATTGGGCTCGATAATGATAAGTAAACAGATACCTGCCCCCGATAAAAGGACAGGTAATACGCCTTTAAAGGTGCGCATTTCGCCCATATTTTCCGACATATATGCCGAAGCAAAAATCACAAAGCCGTACTTCGCCAACTCAGACGGTTGCAAAGTAACGCCACCGATACCAATCCACCGTGTTGCACCGTAATTTGTTTTCCCAAGCCCGGGCACAAACACGAGCGCGAGTAAAATCATGGGCACTATCAATGCCACCCAGCGGAATTTTTTGCCTTTTAATTTCACGCAATCAAAACGTGCACATAGGAGCATAGCAACAATACCGCCAAAAAAACCAACGAGCTGTTTCTTTACGAAATACCATTTATCTCCGTACTGCGTTTCCGCAACGTAGCGGCTAGCTGAATAGATAGCAACCACTCCAAAGCCTGCAAGAATCGTCGTTAAAATCAGTATCCATACGTCGCCTTGGAATTTACTCCGCTTCGTCCTCCTCTTCGTTAAACTCGCCAAGTCCTCCTCTCTCAAGGGCGTGCTCTTCGCATTCTTCAACGCATTCCGCGCTTTCCATTCGTTGTTTTTCGGCTTTGAGCCCGCGGACGATTTCGACAAATTTATCACCTCTTTCCTCATAACTTGCGAACTCGTCAAAGCTCGCACTTGCAGGGCTCAGCAGCACAGCTTGCCCCTTTTTAGCGCGTAGCGCGGCGACCCGAACGGCGAATGCAAAATCCTTGCAAACGGTAACCGACGAATAATCGTTCTGCATGGCGCTCGCAAGTAGTGCATAACGGTTTTCGCCATATAAAACCACATGCTTGACCTTGCTTTTCTCAAAGCTTGCAAACAGCCGTTTATAATCATAACCCTTGTTTTTACCGCCAAGCAAAAGTACTGTATCCGCTTTCATCGTTTCAATCGCCTTTAGCGTCGCGTCTACGTTCGTGCCCTTGGAATCGTCGATATAAGTAACGCCGTCTACTTCCTCAACGAATTCTACACGGTGCTTTATCCCTTTAAATTCGGACAACGCCGCCGCAATATCCACAGATTTGATACCCATAAGCTTCGCCGCAACAATCACGGCAAGCGCGTTTTGCACGTTGTGAACGCCTCCGATCGCGAGCGAATCAACAGACATGATTTTTTCTTTGCCAAACCATAAAAAGCCGTCCTCGTAAAACGCACCCTTTACACGTTGCCGAACGGAAAAAAACAGCACGTTCGCCTTTGTCTTTTCCGCAAAATTCCGCACTGTTGCATCATCATAATTCAACACAGCGTACTCTGATTCTGCACAGTTTTTTAAGAGCTGACTTTTCAAAAATATGTAATTTTCCATATTGTAATGCCGATTCAAATGGTCCTCTGTAATATTCAGAACCACAGCGATATGAGGACGCATCGAACGCAGCGTTTCAAGCTGAAAGCTGGAAATTTCCGCTACCGCAATCGCGTCTTCCTCCAAGCCCCGACAATCGATCATCGGCGTGCCTATATTTCCGCAAGCTACCGCCTTATAACCGCCTTTTTGTAGGGCGTTTGTCAGCATGGAAACCGTCGTTGTTTTTCCATTTGTCCCCGTGATAGCAAGAATCGGGCAACGGAGCTGCCTTGCCGCAAGCTCCGTTTCCCCAATTACAGCCTTTCCCTTTCTTTTAAAATCGACCGCTATCGCATGGTCAATGGGAACGCCTGGGCTTAAAACCAAGACGTTACAAAGCTCTGCAATGCTCGAAAGTTCCTCCTTTTTCACCGCCTTTGCGCCACGCTCTACCAAGCCTTTGGCAACCTGCTCCACTCGCTCGGTAACGTTATCGTCGTAGAGATATACCGTAGCTTTTTTTTCGAGCAGGAATTCCGCGGCCGCACGCCCCGAGGCGGACAGCCCAAGCACTAAAAATATTTGTCGTAAAGGAAACATTTTTCACCTCTTACTTAATTATAGCATCGGCAACAAGCAAAGACAGCCGACAAGCGTCGTCACCAAAAAATACGCATACGAAATCCGTGTTTCCGAGTGACCTTTCTTCTGAAAATGATGATGTATGGGTGCCATTAAAAACACTCGTTTTCCACCAGTCACTTTATAATATATTACTTGAATCATCACGGATATGACGGAAAATAAGAAACATATCCCCAAAAGCGGTACGTACAGCGCATTTCCCGAAAATAGCGTCAACGCAGAGGCAAAACCGCCGAGAGCCAAAGAGCCTGTATCCCCCATAAAAACAGCGGCGGGTGAAACGTTAAAGAGTAGATATGCAAGCAATGCCCCCGCAAGGCAAAAGGATAAAATTGCCTCTCCGTCGTTTCCGCTTTCTTTGCAGATTAAAATGCCCAAGAAGATAAAAAACGGCATGCTTGCCCCTGCCGCCAAGCCGTCTAAACCGTCCGTTAAATTTACTGCATTCACCGTACCTAAAAATACGAACACCGACAACGGAAAAATCCAACTGCCAATTGCTATCGACCGATTAAGAAAAGGCAAATAGAGCTGCGTCAGTTCGGCGCGCAGACAATAAATCCCCGAAAAAATAGCAACAATTGTTTGGAAGAAAAGCTTTTGCCAGGCTTTTAGTCCTAAATTCTCCTTATGCTTCCATTTTAAAAAATCGTCCAAAAGTCCGATAGACATATACGCCAAGCCGATAACGATACAAAGCACTAACGTCCGATCAATACGCTTAGAAAACAATACCGAACTAAGCACCGCAGCCGCAATAAAAGCGATACCACCCATAGTAGGCGTACCGCTTTTATTTTTATGCTCTTTTACGTATACAAGTATGTTTTGCCCCGCTTTCAAACGACGCAAAATCGGAATCAAAACTAATGAAAAGATAAAGGATAACACAAAGGAAAGCAATGCGGACAAAAGGTACGTTTTCATGTTCGTTACGTCTTTAAAAATCAGACTCTCCTTTTCTTTTAATGAGTTTTTCGATAATATCTTGGTCGTTAAACGGGTATTTTATACCCATAATTTCTTGATATTCTTCCCCGCCTTTGCCTGCAATCAGCAATACGTCGTCTTTCTTTAAATAATCTAATCCGTAATCGATGGCGCGTTTCCGATCAGGCACGACCACGTAGCGCACGGAAAATCTTCTATAACCGCGTTCAATTTCGGAAATGATATCCAAAGGATCTTCATAGCGAGGATTATCCGAGGTCAGGATAGAAAAGTCTGCTGTTTTCGCCGCAGCTTCGCCCATAACGGCGCGCTTGGATTTATCTCGGTTTCCACCGCAACCGAACAGACAAATTAACCGCCCTTTGCAGTATTGCCGCAACGCCGTTAAAGACTTTTGCAAACCGTCGGGCGTGTGCGCAAAATCCACGTAAATCTCCGCGCCTTGATATTGCCCCACCGCCTGCAAACGGCCCTTTACTTCTTTCAGCAATTCTAAGCCGTTTGCTATATCGAAAATTTCTATCCCAAGCTCTCGTGCGCAAGTCGCGGCAGCCAGCGCGTTATACACGTTATGCCGCCCTGTCAAATTAAGCCTCACGCGGCAAAGCTGATCGTTTAAATTTAGCATAAACGAGCTGCCTTTTAACCCTTCGTCCGTGATGATTGCAAAGGCGTCTGACGGCGTGTTCAAGCCGTAAAATACCGTCTTTATGCCCGCGCCATCACGTTCCTTGCCAAAGCTTCTGCCTGTGCCGTCGTCACCGTTGAGGACAGCAATTTTACATACTTCCCCTAAAAATAAGCGACGTTTGGCGTTTTTATAACGCTCCATCGTTTCAAAGAAATCCAAATGGTCCTGCGTCAAGTTTGTGAAAATGCAAGCAGTAAAATCGATACAGTCCGTCTTTTTGTAATAAAGCGCATGCGCCGAAACCTCCATTACCACGTATTCCGTGCCATAGAGTAGCATTTCCGCAAGCTTTTTATTCAATTCGATAGGGTCTGGCGTGGTCAGTGTAGAAGACATTTCCGTCCTGCCGTAGCGTACGCCCAGCGTACCGATTACCCCGACCTTTTTCCCTGCCGCTTGCAGTATCGACGAGAGCATATAGGAAACTGTCGTTTTCCCGTTTGTTCCCGTTATTGCGATTACTTTTAGCTTTTTTGAGGGGTCTCCGTAAAAAAGTGCGGCTACGCAGCTTAAAGCCCACCTCGTATCCTGAACGAGAATTTGTGGAACTTCCACCGCGAGCTTTCGTTCCGTAAGCACGGCAACCGCCCCGTTTTTAATTGCTTCCGAGGCATATAAATGCGAATCGGTAACGTTTCCTCTCAAACAGATAAAAAGCGAGCCTTTGCCACACGTTCGGCTGTCGACCGACAACGAACTAATTTCCCGCTCCCACTCGAAATCCGCAAGCACTTCGCCCTTTACTCTTTCTACGATTTTCGATAAACGCATACGCCACCTCTAAGCTCTTTTTTCTATTTTATTCAAGTACGCTCGGCTGTATGTTTTTTAAGGAAATAATCCCTTGAAAAATTTCGCCAGCGCAAGGCGCGGCGACCACGCTACCGTAATACGCGCCCTGCGGTTCGTCCACCGTTACAAGCGCCAAATATTTTGGCGAATCGGCAGGAAACGCCCCGACAAAAGAAGAAACGTATTTCCCTGCGGCAATCTTACCGTCAAGATACTTTTGCGAAGTTCCTGTTTTACCTAAAACCCGAAAGCCCTCGATATACGCTTTTTTACCGCTGCCAACGGTGACAACCCCTTCCAACATTTTAGTTAAAATATTCGAAGTCTTTTCGCTGACCGTGCGATTTTTTAATATCGGCTCGTTTTTTTGCAACACGTAGCCGTCGTCTGCATAAATACGTTTTACAAGCCTTGGCGTATAATAATAGCCACCGTTGATTGCCGATGCTACCGCGCTCGCAAGCTGAATGCCCGAAACGGCAATCGTCTGTCCAAACCCGATGCGGGCAAGATCGCACGCGCGCAACGCCGTTTGCGGCAGCAAAAGCCCGTACGCCTCGCCGCTGTAATCTATCCCCGTCTTTTTACCAAATCCAAACGTTGAAAGATACTCGTAAAAGGTTTCAGAACCTATCGCAAGCGCTATATCCGTAAAACATGGGTTGCAGCTATTGTTCAACGCCTCTGCAAGCGTTTGATTGCTATGTTTTCCGTTGGCGTGGTTGCTCCAACACTTAACAGTCGTACCATCCACCGCACGAGTGCGTGAGCTCGGGAAAATGTAGTTCGGCGAAAACGCACGATTGTTCCCTCGCAAATGCTCTTCAATATCAATTGCCGCCGTAAGGACCTTAAAGGTTGAGCCTGGCTCATAAATATCACAAACCAAATGATTTCGAGTCAGCGTATTCAAAAGTTCCGCGTCGTTTCTTGGCACTTCGTTTAAATCATAGGACGGATAATTCGCAAGGGCTAAAACTTCGAAGGTGTTGACGTCTAAAACGATACACGACGCCGACTTCGGCGATGACTCCGCATAAACGCGCTCTAAAGCGCTTTCTGCGAGCTCTTGTATACCATAATCGATTGTAAGCTCTACGTTATATCCGTCTTCCGCAGGAAGATATGCCGCTACGCTGTTTTCAATCTCTATCCCGACCAAATCGGTTTCATATAAGAGCTCGCCCTTTTCTCCCGACAAATATGCGTCATAATATTTTTCAATCCCCGTCGTACCTACGTTGTCCGTAGAAGTAAATCCAACGACCTGACAAAGTGCGTCCCCCTTTGGATAATAACGAACGTTGTCGCGTGAATAATAGACCCCGTCCAACAACAGCTCGGATAGAGATTCCACCTTACCTTTCTCGACCCTTTTCGCAATCGTAACCTCCGATGCTTTTCTTTTCGTCAAACGATTGTACACGGTTTCGAAATCCAACTGCAAGGTCTGCGCGAGTAACGCCGCTGTGCTTTCTTTATCACGTATGGCATTTGAGCGTGCAAATACCGTATACGCTGTGGAATTGTCCGCAAGCACTACCCCGTTTCGATCGGTGATTTTACCGCGCTTAGGAATAATCGGGATTTCGCGCGTCCATTGATCGAGCGCACGATAGCCAAGCTCTTCACTCCAAACAACCTGCACGTAAAAGAATCTAAAAAATAGAAAGCAAAAAAGAAAGGTTACCGCCAAGCTGATGGCGAGTAACCTCTTTCGTAAAATCGATATTGAATATTCCGTTTTTAGTTTTTTGATAAGCGTACTCCTTATAGGGTTTTACCAACCTTGCGCTGCCGCATAAGCCCTAATCGTTTCTTCCGATCTCGCTTCGTCGATACGGCGCTGCAATTCTTCGCTCTGTTCCATAAGCTGTTCCTTTTTCTTTTCCAAGTTTTTCAGCTTGATGTTCTTCTGATTGATAATATGCGTGTTTACGCAAATCAACGTAATCATCGCCACGATAACCAACGTAAAGATTGCCATAGCGATTTTTGCAAACGGGGTCAAAGAATACTGCGCAACCGACTTAACGCGAGCTGCCGTAACAGGCGCGCTGATTGCCGCAGGGGCTTGCGTATTCTCATAGCCCTGCATTCTATCAAATTTTTCCGCAGTAAATAATGCGGACGAAGAACGAGTTTGTACGTATTCCGTTACCTGAGGAGCCTGCTCAAGCGCGGCAGAATCCTCCACCGACGTATAAATGGACGTTTCGGTGTTCTCATTCATTTGTTCGAAAGTATTCGCTTCCGCAAACTGATCCGCTTCCGCGCTTTGTAACAAGCGATAACGCTCGTTAATCATTGCGTTATGTTTTTGCGCTTCTAATTCCGCGCTTGAAAACTGTGTTTTCGTCTTCTCAAGTACCGATTCCATTTCGCCCCTCCGTATTTTTGTATTTCCCCTGTTAAACTATCTCTATCTATCTCTTTTGCGGTTATATCCGCTCTGCAATCCTAAGCTTTGCACACTTGCTTCTGGAATTGTAAGCAAGCTCTTCCTCTGTCGCCGTAATCGGCTTTTTGGTGATGATTTTCACCTCAGGACGTTTTCCGCATACGCATACGGGGAAATTCCCCGGACACGTACAAGGCGATTCTAATTGCCGAAATGCTTCTTTAACAATTCTATCTTCCAATGAATGGAATGTCAAAATTGCAATTCTGCCGCCCTTTTTTAATCTTCTTGTTAATGAAAGCACCAGTTCGTATAAACCGTCCAGTTCTCCGTTGACCTCGATACGCAAAGCCTGAAAGGCTTTTCTTTCACAAGGCGCACCGTAACGGAATTTCGCAGGAATGCTGTTTCGTATAATCTCTGCAAGTTCCCCTGATGTCTTTAATGTTTTATTCGCTCTGTATTTTACTATATTTCTGGCAATTTGCTTCGCAAACGTTTCCTCGCCATATACTTTCAAGATCCTTGTAAGATCCTCTTCGGAATAAGTATTGACTACAAGCTCCGCCGTCAAATACGCCGATGTGTTCATTCGCATATCCAAGGGCGCTTCTGCTATTCGATAGCTAAAACCACGCTCTTCATCATCAATCTGATGCGAGGATACACCAAAGTCCAATAACGCACCGTCGATTTTGTCTATACCGGCACGATCAAATACGATAGAAAAATCTTTATAGTTCGATTTGTATATCTCAAACCGTCCGTCAAATTCTTTTAATCTTTCCGTTGCCGCAGCTATTGCCTCGTCGTCAAGATCGGTTGCAATCAATCTACCGTTTGGTGCGGTGCGCTTTAAGATTTCGTAAGAATGTCCGCCCCCGCCGACCGTGCCGTCAAACCAGATCCCACCGTCTTTTAGGTTCAGACCTTCCATACATTCTTCCGGCATAACGGGCTTGTGCGAAAATTCCAACATCTTTAAATCCCCAGTTTCTTAAGTTCGGAATCGTAATCGATTCCCGAAATGTATTCGTAATATTTTTCTGCTGCCCAGATTTCCAATCGGTTGCCTCTACCTAAGGTAATGACGTCCTTTTGAATCCCTGCCAGCTTTCTGAGCATCGACGGAACCACTACTCTGCCCTGCGCGTCTTCTTCCGCCGAGAAGATGCTTCCGAAAAACAACGTCGAAGCTCTGCTCGATTCCGAAATCCCCTCCGACGCCAAAGAACCAATCGTATCGTCAAGTTCCTCGTCGGACATTACACAGATGCAATTATTCATGCCACGGAAAAAACTATACGACTTCTCACCGTTTTCCCCCGTCAGCTCTTTTTTAAACTTGGAGGGAATACGCAAGCGGTTTTTATCGTCAAGCTGATGCTCGAACATGCCTTTAAACATTACGGCTTTCCTCCTTGCTTTCTTTCTCGCCATATCCGTTCCTACGGATACTATTGATAACATTATACAACCACTTTTAACCATTGTCAAGGGTTTTTGGCAAAATTTTTTAATTTTTTTTGGGATTTTTAACCACGAATTACCCCAAAACGAAATATTTTTGACCACCTCACCCTAAAACAAACATTTGTTCATATATTTTAACGTCTTTTTGCCGATTTTTCCCAAAGAAAAAAATTGTGTTTTTCTCCCCTTTTTCCTTGTATTTCAAGGCTTTTTTCGACATTTTACGCGAACATTCGTTTGTGTTTTTATTCTTTTTACCTTTTGCTATTTTTTTCGAGTTAAAAGTGGTCAGAAATCCCAAAAAAGCTCTCTTTTTTCTCAAAGGTGGTTGCTCATCCCAATTTTTTTGTCGATTGTCTTCTAAAATGGTTTTTAAGCGTAGGGCTATGCCTCTATTCCCGTCATAAATTTTGCAACCGTAATAGTTCTTGATTTTTCTTCCTATATATATGTAGTGTGTACAACCAAGCACTACCGACGTGGGATTTCCCTTGGGGAAAAATTCAGTGAAATCATTCTCGAAATTTTCCACGTTGTCTTCGATAGCACCCGCCAAGCCATCACAAGCGAACGTACGTATTAAAGTATTAGGAAACTTCGCACGTGCTTTTTTGCATAGATTTTGGAAACGGTCGCTTTGATAGGTTGCGCGCGTTGACAGAACGAACACTTCTCCCCCCTGTTTTGCGGCCGCTAATACGGCAGGTTCCGCACCGATAATCGGAAACTTGTATTTTTTTCGAAGAGATTCGATGCACACCGCCGTCGCGGTATTGCACGCAACGACTACTGCCTTTACGCGTAGTTTTTTAAATAATCGAAATGCGCGAAATACATATTTTTTTATTTTTCGGTTTGACAAGTTCCCGTAAGGCGCATGGGAATGATCTCCGTAATAATAAAAAATTTCTTTAGAAAAAAGCTTTTCACACTCGGCAAGAACGGTCAAGCCGCCGATACCGCTATCAAAAAATGCAATGCCGCCTTTTACAAGCTTCATTTTCCCTCCGTCGTTATAATTTTTTTGAATTTTTTCTTGATTTTCGTGTTTTTACACCGAAAAACAGTTTACATTCCGAAAAAATTATGTTAAAATAGTCTACGCAGTTGAATTGATTAAGAAAATTTGTACTTTAGATCTAACAAGGAGAACATTATGCCTAATATTAAATCCGCAAAGAAAAGAGTTTTGGTTATCGAAAAGAAGACCATGCAGAACAAAGCTGTAAAATCCGCGCTTAAGACGCAGGTTAAAAAATTCCTCGCTGCTGTTGAAGCAGGTGACAAGGAAGCAGCTACGAAGCTTTACCCCGAAACCGTTTCCGTTATCGACGGCGCAGTTACGAAGGGCGTTATCCATAAGAACAACGCTAACAACAGAAAAGCTAAACTTGCGAAAAAGCTCGCTTCTTTGAACTAATCGTTTTATAATATCAAGCATATTATAATATGAGGGTCTGCCGATTGGTAGACCCCTTTTTTCGTGTTCTAAAACTCCATAATATGTATACGCGCGCGCAGGCGCGCGTTTCATTATTTTTTATAGTTTATAAAAATTTTTTATATTTTATAAAAAATATTTCAAATCCCCTTTCAAACGATTGACATATGCATAATTTTTTTCTATAATGAATATCGTTATAAGTTTATTTTAACTAAACTTTTCGTTTAATTTTAACAAACCCAACGACAGGCTTGTTCTAACAGAGCAAAAAGTTTACTATTTGTAAACTTTTTGCTTAAAAACCGCACTTTGGAGGATAATATGAACATCGGCGGAAAAATTAGGCAAATGCGGAATCAAAAGGGATTGACGCAAAACGAACTCGCAGATCGATGTGAGCTGACAAAGGGATATATTTCACAGCTTGAAAATAACCTAAATAGCCCCTCGATTGCAACTCTCACGGATATTTTAGCGGCGCTTGGCAGTAACCTTGCGGAGTTTTTCCGTGAAGAGACCGAAGAAAAAATTGTCTTTTCTAAAAATGAATTTATTGAAAAAGATTCTGACGGTGTTTTGTGGCATTGGCTGATTCCCAACGCACAAAAAAATATGATGGAGCCCGTCCTTGTAGAACTCGCCGAAGGCGTGGAAACGAACGGCGATATTCCGCATGAGGGCGAAGAGTTCGGGTACGTTTTAGAGGGTAAAATTACCATCGTTTTAGGAAACAAGCATCACCCGTGCAAGAAAGGCGAGGCATTTTATTACCCGGCAAATAAACCGCACTTAATTGTAAATAAAGGAAAAGGTAAAGCGCGTTTCCTTTGGATATCCACCCCACCTAACTTTTAATAGGTTGGTTTGTACGCAATACAAACGATGAGATTTTCGGGAGAAAAAAAACATGG
Organism: Clostridia bacterium; assembly: GCA_017482415.1. Classification (GTDB taxonomy): domain Bacteria; phylum Bacillota; class Clostridia; order Christensenellales; family Borkfalkiaceae; genus Scatosoma. The sequence goes on along the minus strand of JAFUMY010000096.1, from coordinate 187 downwards.
AAAAGAAAAAAGATAAAAAATCCCATATTATTGAATTGATTGACGTCTGCAAGGAATTCGACGGCGTATCCGTTGTCGAAAATATTAATTTTTACGTTCGTAAAGGCGAGTTTGTTACCTTTCTCGGCCCGTCGGGTTGCGGAAAAACCACCACTTTGCGTATGATTGCAGGCTTTGAATTGCCGAC